>JAZRUD010000272.1:0-8142 GCA_045652385.1 Clostridia bacterium | reverse complement strand
CGGTCTGCTGTCCCTTCTCCTTCTGTTTAAGCACGTCCCAGTTTTGCAGGACCTCCTCGCTGGAGTTGACGTGAACCGAGCCAAAGACATGAGGATGCCGATAGATCAGTTTGCGCACTATCTCGGTTGTCACGTCCCTGTCGTCGTATCTGCCCTGTTCTTCGCCGATGACGGGATGGAACAACACGCTCATCATCAAATCGCCGCATTCCTCAACGATATGCTCGTCGCTGCCTTCGTCGATGGCGTCCATCAGTTCATAGCATTCCTCACGAAGATCCTTCTTCAGACTTTCATGGGTCTGCTCCCGATCCCAAGGGCAACCGTCCGGCGCACGGAGGCGACGAAGAACGTTGACTAGATCCTCATACCCATAGGTCTGCTTCTTTTCAAAAGGCAGAGCCGGCACGTACAGGACGGTGGACGCAAAAAAGTCCTTTTCCCGATCCAGCGCATACAGAGGTACTGTGCGCCGGATATAGACGCCGGAGGTTTTCTGTATCGCCAGGGTGACAGGATGCTCGTCCGGATAGAACCGCTGAAGCTTCAGCTTGACCTCTCCCGCCAGCAGCAGGTTGTCCAATTCGGAAATATACAGAGGCGCGTCGGTGTCTATGTTCTGGGGAAGATCGTTGGCCGTAAAAACCTGCCCCTTCTCCGCCTCGGGGAACGCTGCCTGAAAGTATGGGACGCCGGGCAGCTGTAAGAGATCGAAGCCGCGCTTTTCACATGCCTCTCTGATATACGGAAGCTGCGCGAAGCAACCGCCGCCCATGACGGCATAGACGGCGGAGCCGCCTGAGGTGAGCCTATCTGCGATAGCTGCATTGAGCTCATCGTAATCAGACGCGCCTTTGTACAGGTCGTCCATGGAAACGTAAGGCAGCCCCGCTTCCAAAATGGGGCGGGCCGAAGGGTGCTCCCTGGTCTGCAAATACAGTTTTGGCGCCGTTTCCACCGCTTTCCAGACGGAAATCGTCATGGTATCGGGCGTGCTGAGGGGAGCGATGGTGAGAGTTTTTTTCATGTCGTCATTCCTTGCGCAAGAATCGTTTGATGCGTCCGCCGCCGGGGATACTGTCCAGCTCCTCTGCGGTAAAGAGCTCGGTCATCATGGCCATGAGGAAATACACCCCCACGCCCACCAAAACGGATGCGATGGTGGTTATCATGCCGGGCCGAATGGCATGCAAGCCCATATAGACGAAATAGACGGCTGCGCCCATGGCTAAGGAGCAGGTCAGGGGCTTGAGGAACATGTTCCATATGCGAACCCTGAGCCCTGTTAACCGCAGGACCAGTACCATATCGATGATGCCTGCCACCCCGTAGCAGACTACGTTGGATATGGAAGCGCCCAGGATATTCACGGAGGGCATGGAGAGAAAGATGTAGTTGGATACCACCTTGAGCACACCTCCCGCCAGCAGGCTCCACACGGGCCAGCTTTGCCGTCCCATGCCCTGCAGAGCGCCGGTCATGGTCTGGACCAGGGAGATGAAGATGACGCTGAGGGAAGCCACGCGCATGATGCCGGTGGCGATGGCAAGGGAATCCGGCTGAATGCTGCGGAAGAGCATTTGGATGATTGGTCCGCCCAGCACGAACAATCCTACCGCGCAAGGCATGCCGATGGCCATGGATAGTTTGAGCCCAAGGCCGGCGAAATGGTGCATCCCCTCCCTGTCTCTCCGGGCCCGTGCGCCGGAGATGGCGGGCACGATGGGCATGGCCAGGGCCGTCGTTAGGGAGGCCGGCAGATTGATCAAAGACCGGACGTTGGTGGACAGGGCTACATAGCGCTGGTTGACTGCAGCTTCGTCCATATATCGGCCCATGCATGCGAAAATCATTTTCACGTCCAGCATGCTGGTGATGGGGATGATGGACGCTCCCAACGTGATGGGGATGGCAATGCGCAGAAGCTCCGGAATGACGCGCCTGTCATCGGCCGGAGTACGGCTGGCGTCAATGGGCATATACAAACGGCGATTGCGAATGCGAAAGGCCATGACCACCAGCAGGGCTACGAATTCGGAGACTGTGATGCCCAGCAAAAGACCCGCTGCGCCGTATTCCGGTCCGCGGTCGATCCAACGGGCAGCCAGCATCAGCCCCACCACGCATTTAATCACCTGCTCCGTCAGCTGGGAAAGGCCCGTGCCAGTCATGTGCTGCGCGCCCTGCAGATACCCACGATAGGCGCACATGCAGGAGACGAAGAACAGCGCCGGCGCCAGGGCGGTGAAGGAAAGGATGTAGGTGTCGTCTTTGCCTAAAACGTCGTTGGCAAAGAAACCGGCGCCGAAGTACAGGATTGCCGTAGTCAAAAGGCCCACGACAGCCAGCAGAATCAAAGCTCGCCGGAACACGCGTCGGGCGCCCGCGAAATCTCCGATGCTGAAGCGTTCGGATACCATGCGGGAGATGGCTGTCGGTACGCCGGAGGAGGAGATGATCAACAGCCAGGAATAAAACGGGAACACGACCTCATAATAGACCATGCCCGCTTCGCCGATGATGTCATACGCCCAGATACGGATGAACACACCGATGATTTTGCACAGGACTCCGGCAAAAGCAAGTATGGCAGCGCCCGCTACGAAGGATGTCTTTTTCGTCTGTTCCATAAGATTTAGTATACACTCGAGTCCAAGCACTTGCAACGGGTTTATGGGGATAAAATGAGGCCTCGAACCAAAATAGGCAGATTCTCCTGATAGATTTCTTCCAATTGCGACAGCGGCAGCGGATTCTTTCCCTTCCCCGCCTCGATAGTGAATCCGGGGCGTCGCCATGTCTGGATGAACCAATCCTTATACCCGGCGTAGCCGCTTTCAGAAGGCGTGCTTTCCAATGCGTATCCACTGCTTTGACTCATGGCCTCTCCGATCTCTTTCGCTCCCGGTATCTTTATGCTGCCGTATTGCCAATAGATTGTCCTGCCTTGGGTGTGGTAGGACAGAGTTAAAGAGAAATCTTTATCTCTCGTCCAATTCATCATGGCTTGATTCTCCGGCGTGCTCAGCGGGCTGCTGCCCACATAGTCTCGCGGTCCAGGGCGTGTGTACCCTTGATCGAATTTGATCCGCCGAGCGATCTCCCATCCTGCCGGATATTGCAGATTAAGATCTACGCCGGAGATGTTGCTCTTCCATCCGTCTGGAAATAGAACGTTTGGATAATATGAGGCCAATGCGCTGGCCTGCGCATAGAAGCTGTCCAGCGGGCTCAACGCACCTGTGACCAGGTCTACGCCGTCCGGATTGACGAGAGGGACCATGTGAAGGGTCGCCGTTTCATAAAGCTCCCTGGCTGAAAAGCCGCCGATAGTTCCGCAGCGCGCAAAAGCGGCGGCGTATTCCTCCAGAAAGCGCAGCAACAGCGGCGCGGTGATCCATTCGTTCGCGTGATGGGCGGCGTTATATCCTACCGTTTTTTGCCCTTTGCCGATGGAAACAGCCATGATCCGCCGACCCATGACGCTTCGCCCGATCTCATAGAGCGACAGAAAGGGATACCGCAGGACCAGCCCCTGAAGGATCAAACCTGTCAAAAGGCTCGAATAAGGTATCGCGTCATTCACGACAGGAAAATCAAGGGGAACGATCATCGTCGATCCTATCGAAAGCGCCTCCGGGTTCACAGAAGGATTGGCTGTTCGCAAGGCTTCCGTGCCAATCCCGTATCGCTTCGCCAGCTGATAAAAGGTATCCCCTGCCGTGATGCGGTGCAAAGTGTACCCGCTGATAAATGGGTAGAGCGCTGCCCAGGTGAGTTTGCCCGCGATTCCATCGGCAGCGAGACCTTGTTCCCGCTGAAACCGCTGCAGAGCTTTGGCCGTTCGTCTTCCGAATATCCCGTCCGTACATCCCGCCTCCACGCCTGCGCGCCCCAGGGCATATTGCAGCAGCTTCACCGAATACCCTTCCATGCCATATTTCAGATCGTTCATCTATTTCCCCTTTCTCTCATTTTCCCCCATCAACTCATCCGCTGCGCGTTCGATCCAAGCCGCCAGCTCGCGGATAGTATCCTCCGTCAAAACGTCCCGACCGATGATTTCCCGGAAAGAGGCGCCCGCTTTTCGTTTCAACAGGCAGCGATACCCCTTGCTGCCTCTTTGAACCAGCTGTAAGGCCCCCAACATGGTGACGCCGTAACTCACATAGTAGAAGGGAAACTGAAAGGTGTGCCCGATCTCGGTCCATTCACAGCCCTCATACCCAAACAGCTTATCGAACCCATATTCCTTCGAGAGCTCTCCGTACAATCGGTTCAGCGTTTCTACGGATGGGTCTCTCAGTTGATACGCCCGCTGCTGAAATTCGTCCTCCATGAATCCGGACAGAATAGCATATACTGCATTCATCAGCCAGCAAAGCTGGGCGACCGTGGCGTATCGTCCGAAGAGGGCATCGTATTCTGCCAGCATCAACAGCTCGAACCCCTGTGCGTCCGTTTCAGCTAAATCCAGGTTTTCCGGTCCATAGTAGGAGCCCTCCGGATTCGAATAGTAGCTGAGAAAGTGTCCGAATTCATGGATCACGGTAAAGACTGAGGAAGCATCGTTCTCCCATTGAGTAAACAGGAAGGGGCATCTGTAACGGGACAAATACGTGGTGAAACTGGCTTGCAGCTTTCGTTTGGACGGCTTGCTGTCATATAACCCATAGCTCAACATGTATCGCCAGGCTTCCCCGGCTCCGGGGACGGCGCGCTCCACCGCCTGCTCCATGTCTGCGATGAACTGATCCTCCGAAAAACTTGCGCCGCTCAGGTAGCGGATATCGTTTTCGCATCTTTCCCTCAACCGAATATACAGGGAAACAAAGACCTGTTTGACCGTTTGCGCGGCGGACAGCGCTTGCTCGGGCGAGTAATCCCTACCGAACGCGGCGTACTGGGCCTCCGCATATGAACCATACCCTTCCTCCCCGGCCATCTGTTTTCGCAGGGAGATAAGCTCCAAAAACAATGTCGCGGCCGACCGGTTCTTCTCAGCCACATACAGATCCAAAGCCTTCAGGAATTCCTGCAGCGTCATGCTTTCGTCCGCCACGAGCTCCGTCATGGTCCAGGTTCGGCCTCCATGCATCACCCGAAATTCAGAGCTCAGGCGTTCGTACTGACGGCACAGTTCGTCCTCTCGCTCCCGCATCGATCGAAGGAGGCCCTCGTCCTGACGACTGATCCGATCTAAGGCTTCCGCATAGGCAGCGCCAAGTTCCTGATGGTACCCCCATTTGTCCATCAGCTTCTTTTCCAATCGGATGAGCAGGCTCCATATGCTGTGCAAAGCGCTGTTCAGCCGTCCATATTCCGCTGCCTGGTGAGCATCCGTTACGTTCTGGCAGTAGCGCACATACGATAGGGATACATCGCTGACCAATTCGCTGTACAGTGACATTTGAGTTTCGTAAAACTCGATATATTCCTTCGGATCGTCCGATGAATCCATGTTTTCCAGCGCTTGATCGAGATCCTTGATCATAGCATCAGGATCAGGTTGGGATAGGACCATGTCGTCAAAAGATGTATGCCCATGGGACCGGTCTTTGTGAAAATCTGCTCTAAGATAGGAGTGGGCTACCCGCTCCATCGCAGTGCACCCGCATATGATAAGCAAACCGGCCAACAACAGGCTCAAAAAACGCTTCATGCAAAAGTATATGCATCGAAAAAGTTTATCCTGTCCGTATAAAAAAAGTTCATTTGTCTTTTCGTCCGAAATATGATATACCATAGAAAACCGTTTTATGGAGCAAATGCATGAAGATCGTCGTTTTAGCCGGAGGTTTGTCCCCCGAACGAGCCGTGTCCCTGTCCAGCGGTTCTATGGCGTGCAACGCATTTTTACAAGCCGGCCACCAGGCCATTTTGCTGGATCTTTTTTTCGGTATGCCTAAGCTTGAAGTACCCATCGAACAGCTCTTTTCCGATGCAAAGCCGCTGCCGCCCGCCCCTATAGCGGAGGTAGAGCCGGACCTGGACGCTGTCGCAGCGTCACGACCCGCAGGTTGGTCGGATCGGATCGGTCTCAACGTGATCGAGATCTGTCAGGCCGCGGACATCGTCTATATGGCCCTTCACGGCGCGGACGGAGAGAATGGGTCTGTGCAAATGTTGTTCGATGAATATGGCATCCGCTATACCGGCAGCAGCCCCGAGGGTTGCCGGCTAAGCATGGACAAACACGCCGCCAAGGAAATCTTTGTGGAAAAAGGCATTCTGACGCCTAAATTCCATCTTCTGCAGCGAGGAAAAAGCTTCTCCCTCGACGATTTGCCCCTGCCTGCCGTGGCGAAACCCAACAGCGGCGGCTCCTCCATCGGCATCTCCATCGCCCGAACCCGGGAGGAACTGAAGAAAGCCATCGAGCTGGCGTTTCAGCAGGAGGACTGCATCCTGGTGGAGGAGTTCATCAAGGGACGAGAGCTGTCCTGCGGCGTATTGGACGGCAAGGCCTTGCCCGTCATTGAGATCATTCCCAAGGAAGGGTTCTATGATTACAAGAACAAATACCAGGCCGGCGCAGCCTTGGAGGTCACTCCGGCGCCGATTAGCCCATCCGCCACAGAGAAGGTCCAGCAGCTGGCGGAACAGGTGTTCGCCGCCCTGAAGCTGTCGGTGTACGCTCGTATGGACTTCCTGCTCACGGAGGACGAAGACGCCTACTGTCTGGAGGCCAACACGCTCCCGGGAATGACACCCACCTCCCTGCTCCCCCAGGAAGCCGCCGTGGTCGGCATCGATTATATCACGCTGTGTGAGAAGATCATCTCCCTGTCCCTGGAGAAATACAGATGATCCCATTCTCCATTCAAAAAGCAGTCGAAATCACCGGCGGCCGGTTCTTTGGTCCGGAGTCACTGCTTTCTGACAACTTCGACAGCGTATCCATTGATACGCGGACCATGTTGCCGGGAGCCCTGTACGTGCCGGTCAAAGGCGAGGTGTTCGACGGGCATCGATTCATCCCCCAGTCCATGGAAAAAGGGGCAAAGCTGACCCTATCCGAAATCGATACGCCTTACCCCCATATTCGCGTTAACGACTGCGTCAAGTCGTTCCAGGCACTGGCCCACGCCTATCGCTGTCAATTCGATATACCTCTGGTTGGCATCACCGGCAGCGCCGGGAAAACCACCACCCGCGCCATGGTCAGCGCCGTACTGTCCACCGCATACAATACCCATAGCACCATGGGGAACCTCAATAATCAGACCGGCGTGCCACAGGTACTGTTCGGCCTGATGCCGGAGCATCAATGCGCCGTAGTGGAGATGGGCACCAATCATTTTGGAGAGATCGACGCCCTCGCCGCCATGAGCGAACCCACCATGTGCCTGCTTACCAACATAGGCGAAGCGCATATAGAGTTTTTCGGATCCCGGGAAGGCATCTTCCGCGGGAAAACGGAGATGCTCCCCCACATGCGGCCCGGCGGCAGGATCATCGTCAATGGAGACGACGATTATTTGCGCCGCGTTCCGAACGCTTATACCTTCGGCTTTGGCAGGGAAAACGATCTTTGGGCGGAAGGCGCTCTGGAGGACGACCTGTTCGGCGCATCCTTTACCGCTTGCTGGGCAAACGGGCGGCTGCCCATTCACCTGCAGGTCCCGGGGCATCACATGATCCTTAACGCCCTTTCCGCTGTAGCCGTAGGCCTTGCGCTGAACGTTCCGCCGGATAAGATACAGCAGGGGCTCGCCGCTTTCTCGCCCATATCCGGACGCATGGCCGTTGAAAAGCTTTCCCGATTCACGCTGCTCAACGACGTATACAATGCCAACCCAACCTCCATGAAAGCGTCGCTCCAGGTCCTGTCCGGGGTTTCCGGTCGAAAGGTATGTATTTTGGGCGACATGCTGGAGTTGGGCGAACAGGCAGCCGTTCTTCATGAACGAGTCGCTCAGGAAGCTTCTGAGCTGAACATCAATGTGATCATAGGCGTCGGTCCCCTGTTTTATGAGGCTTTGCAACAGACCTGTATGCTGCGCTTCCGTACCCAGGGTGAGATGATGCATCAGCTTCCAGATCTTCTGAAAAATGGCGACACCATTTTGGTCAAAGGTTCTCGGGGCATGCACCTCGAAAGGACTGTGGATTTGATCCGTTCGCTATGATCGAGAAAAA
>JAZRUD010000271.1:0-5841 GCA_045652385.1 Clostridia bacterium | reverse complement strand
CTGGGCGCGGTGCCCCGGGTGGATATGGAGGCGGGGGAGGCCGGGCCGCCTCTCAGCGCCTTTTTGCCCAACGACACGGTGGACGGCCGGTTCGTCACCGACGTCGATGAGCTGGACACCTGCACGCCCGGGGTCCGCACCGTTCGGGTGGAGGCGGCGGGGCAGGTATACGAGACCGCCCTGGTGATCGCCGACACCGCGGCCCCCCGGTGCGTTTTTGCTTCGACGGCCTACGCCCGGACGGGGCAGGGATTGTCCCCCGAGAGCCTGGTGACTTCGGCTGAGGACGCTTCGGCCTTGACCTACGCCTTCGATCCTGCCCCGGACTGGACCCGGCAGGGCTATCAGGACGTGACCGTGGTCGTGACGGACGCGGGCGGGAATCGGACCGCAGGCGCGGTCACCGTCCTCGTCTCCGATCTGCAGCCCCTCGTATGGGAGGCCAGCCGCCGCTTCGTGGCGGGCGTGACGGTCCACGACCGGCAGCGGGAGCTGGATCCGGCCTTCTCCGGCGAGGTGAAGACGGAGCGGTTCGTGCCCAGAAACCCGGGCTGCTACGACATCAACGCCACCGTGGACGACGTGCCCTGCATCCAGCGGCTCTTCGTGGTGGACACCGTGGCCCCCCAGCTGGCGTTCCCCGAGAAGCTTCGGGCCTATCTCGACCATCCCCAATCCCCGGCTGCCCTGCTGGAAACGGCGAAGGACGAGACGGCCCTGACCCTCTCCTATATAGTCGAGCCGGACTGGACCAGGGAAGGGGAGCAGACCGTGGCTGTCGCGGGGGTGGACGCCGCGGGGAACCGGACCGAGATCGAGGGCACGGTGAGGATCCTTCGGGACACGGAGCCGCCCATGATCCTGGGCGTGGTGACCCAGTATGTATATATCGGCGAGCCGGTGGCCTACTTCGGCACCGCCTCGGCCTCGGACAACGCCGACGACCCCGAGGACATCGTGCTGACCGTGGACAACAGCGCCGTGGACATCTACACCGCAGGGGGCTACCCGGTGATCTACCGGGCCACGGACCGGGCGGGGAACACCGCCGAGAAGAAGGTGACCCTGTACTTCATCCGGCCCAGCGTGTCCGACGAGCAGCTCCAGGCCAAGGCGGACGAGGTGCTGGCGAAGATCGTGACGGACGACATGACCACAGCCCAGAAGGCCTACGCTGTCTACAGGTACGTCTACGACACCTACACCTTCAAGGAACAGTCCAACAAGCGGGACTGGAAGTACGAGGCCTGGCGGGGGCTCACCACCCGGAGGGGGGACTGCTTCACCTACTGTGCCGCAGCCAAGATACTGCTGGAAAAGCTCGGAGCCAAGGTCATGTTCGTGACCAGGGACAGCGGCAACCGGCATTACTGGCTCATGGTGGACCTGGGTACGGGTTGGTACCACTTTGATCCGCTGAACAGAGGCCCCAGCCGGAAGTTTGAGTGTTTTATGCTGACCACCAGAGAGGTCCTGGACTTGTATCCGTTCTTCTGGAAGTACGACCACAAGGTCTATCCTGAGACGGCTACGGAAAGATTCGTTCGGGATTGGTGATCATTTAGTCGCCTGGCTGTACATGAAGGAGGGCCTGCGCCCTCCCGGGAGAAGGGATTATGAAACGCAGCTGGTTCGCCCCTATATGCGCCCTGGTGCTCCTGGCCCTGCTCGTGTGGGGCCTCGGCAGGCTGGTGCGCCCCAAATACGCCTCCGGGATCACCCTGGAGGGGAGCATGGTGGAGAACTGGTACGCTCATCGGAACGAGGGCCATCAAGTCCTGTTCGTGGGCGACTGCGAGGTCTACGAGAGCTTTTCCCCCGTGACGCTGTTCAACGAGTTCGGGGCCACCAGCTATATCCGGGGCAGCGCCCAGCAGCTCATGTGGCAGAGCTACTATCTGCTTCGGGAATCCCTGAAGACCGAGACCCCCCGGGCGGTGGTTCTGTCCGTCTGCTCCCTTCGGTACGCCGAGCCCCAGAGCGAAGCGTACAACCGTATGACGCTGGACGGCATGGGCCTTTCCCGGGAGAAGTTCGAGGCCGTCCGGGCCTCCCTGCTGCCGGAAGAGAACGAGCTCAGCTACTATATACCCCTGCTGCGGTATCACGACAGGATCTTCGAGCTCACGGCGGAGGACGCCCGGTACCTGTTTCGGGGACCGGAGCTCACCTACAACGGCTACCTCATGCGCACGGAGCAGGTGCCCTATACCCGGCTCCCATCGGCGCCGGTGCTCCAGGACCCGGCTTTCGGAGCGAAGCCCGTCGAGTATCTCGAGAGGATCACGGCCCTGTGCAGGGAGAAGGGGATCGAGCTCATTCTGATCAAGAGTCCCTGTTTGTACCCGGCCTGGTACGGCGAGTGGGACGATTGGCTCACGAACTACGCCGAACAGAACGGCGTCGAATATATCAACGCTATCCCCCGCATGGACGAGATGGGCATCGATTTGGCCACCGACACCTACGACGGGGGCATCCACCTGAACGTCTTCGGGGCGGAGAAGTACACCCGCTGGCTGGGGGCCCACCTGAAGGAACGGGGGCTCATCCAGGATCAGCGGCTGGACCCGGTGGAGGCGGCCCGGTACGACGACCTCAGCCGGCGATACGAGCAGGAGAAACAGAGAAAGGGGTCGACGAACGGATGAACACACGCACACGGATAGGCGCCGTCCTTCTGGCAGCGCTGCTGCTGGCCCTGGCGGGCTGCGGAGGCCCGGCCCAGCCCGTCGAAAAGCCGGGCGTGGTCTATCTGGACCCCAACGCCCCGGCGGCGGCCCAAAGCACCGCTGCGCCCGCGCCTCAGACGGAGGCCGTCCCGGACGCGCCGGGGGCGGAGCTGCCCGCTGAGCCGGAGCAGGGGGAAGAAGGAGAACCCGCTTTGGACCTGTATTTCGAGAGCCGGGGCGTGCGCATCGAACCCATGATGGAGGCGGACGGGGTGCTCGCGGCCCTGGGCCAGCCCATCGGCTCCTTCGAGGCCGACAGCTGCGCCTACGTCGGCAAGGATATCTTCTACTATTACCCGGGCTTCGAGCTGACGGTCAACGAGGTGGACGGGATCAACGCGATCACCGCCATATCGGTGGTGGACGACACGGTGGTCACGCCCCAGGGCCTTCGGATCTACGACGAGGAGGAGAAGCTCCTGTCCCTGCTGGGGGGCACGGAGGAGAACGGGGTCTACACCTACCAAAGCGGCCGGATACTGCTGCTGGTCCAGGTGAAGGCGGCGGAGGACGACATCCGGCGCATCGCCACCATGGAGTATCGGGCGGTGGAGGACCGGTAAAGGGGAGACAGGGTGAGAACGGCGGTTTTCACCCGATGAGGAATGGGGAATACTATGAAAAGCTTTTTGTCCTATCTCAACGAGACGGCGGACCGGCTGCCGGATAAGCTGGCCTTCTCCGACGGGGAAACGGGGCTCACCTTCGCCGAGCTTCGCCGGGCGGCGGCCAGCGTGGGGGCCAGCCTCATAAACAGCGGGGCCAAAGGGGAGCCCGTGGGCGTGCTCATGGAGCGGAGCGCCTTCGAGATCGCCGCTTTTTTGGGGGCCCTGGAGGCGGGCTGCTTCTACGTGCCCCTGGACGAGCAGATGCCCCGGGAGCGGCTCGACCGCATCGTTCGGGCCCTGAACCTCCGGTTCATCGTCGCTGATCGGAAGAATCTGACCGCGGCGGCGGGGCTGTGCCCGGCGGCGACGTGCCTCACGTACAATGACGCGGCGTCCTTCCCGGGCCCCGAAAGGCTGCGGGAGGAGAGCGCGGAGGACGCCCTGGCCTATGTGGTGTTCACCTCCGGCTCCACCGGGGAACCCAAGGGGGTCTCCATCCGGGAGAGCAGCCTCCTCGATTACGCCGCCACCCTGCCGGAAGCTTTGGGCTTCGACGAAAGCCTGATCTTCGGCGTCCAGTCGCCCCTATATTTCGACGCCTGGCTCAAGGAACTGCTGGGGGTCGTCGTCAAGGGCGGCACGGCCTATCTGCTGCCCCGGGAGCTGTTCGTGAACCCGGTGTCCCTCATCGAGTACATCAACGAACGGGGGATCAACGCCCTCTGCTGGGTGTCCTCGGCCTTCAGTTTGGTGTCCAGGCTTCGGACCTTCTACGCCGTGGTGCCGGAGCATCTGAAGCTCATGTGCTTCGGCAGCGAGGTTTTGCCCGTCAAGCAGCTTGCGGCCTGGCAGAAGGCCTGCCCCGACGCCCGGATCTTCCAGCTCTACGGGGCCACGGAGTGCACGGGCATGAGCGTCTGTCATCCCGTGATCGGCCCCCAGGACCCGGCCAAGCCCGTGCCCGTGGGCAAGCCCTTCCCCGGCACCCATCTGCTGCTCCTCAACGATGAGGGCCGGCCGGACGTGGAGGGCGAGATCGCCCTGGGAGGCAAGTGCGTCATGGCGGGCTACTATAAGGACCCGGAGCGCACCAGGGCCGTCGTCATCCCCGATCCGGTGGGCGATCTGGGCATCCCGTTCTACCGGACCGGCGACATAGGCCGGTTCGACGAAAACGGGGACCTGGTCTTCATCGGCCGCCGGGACCAGCAGATCAAGCACATGGGCCCGCGGGTGGAGCTGGGGGAGATCGAACCCGCCGCCCTGAGTCTGAAGGGGGTCCACGAGGCCGTGTGCTGCTACGTGGCCGACCGGCAGCGGATCGACCTTTTCTACACGGGCCCGGCCCAGCCCTGGGATCTGGTGGTGGGCCTGAAGGTGAAGCTGCCCGGGTACATGACCCCCAACCGCACCGAGCAGCGCAGCGAGCTCCCGCACCTTCCCAACGGGAAGATCGACCGGCGGGCCATCGAACAAAAGGAGTATGGAAAATGACCTACGAACAGCTTTTGACCATGCTGCGGGACATGCATCCCGACATCGACTTCGAGACGGCGGAGGGGCTCATCGACCGCAAGATCCTGACCTCCTTCGACGTGGTCTCCATCGCGGCGGAGCTTTCCGAGACCTACGATGTGGAGCTGGGAGCCGTGGACATCGTGCCCGAGAACTTCAACAGCGCCCGTGCCCTCTTCGCCCTGATCGAGCGCATCGAGGCGGAATGAACGACCTGTGATGTGAAAAAGCCTTCCCCTTGAGGGGAAGGGGGACCGCCGCAGGTGGTGGATGAGGTGTTTGTATGACCTTTCTTTCGGGCGGCTTCTTCCTGCTGGTGCTGGGGCTGCTCATAATCTATTACGTTCTGCCCAAACGCTTCCGCTACCTTGCTTTGCTGGCGGGGAGCGTGGCTTTTTACGCCCTGGCGGGGCGGGCGTATCTGCCCTTCCTGGGGATTACCGTCGTCACCGTCTACGGCACGGCCCTGCTCCTGGGCCGGAGCCTGGAAAAGCAGAAGGCCTACGTGGCGGCCCACAAACAGGTTCTTTCCAAAGAGGAGCTGAACGCTTATAAAAAGAAGGAGGGACAGAAGCGCACGGCCCTGTTCCTCGTTTGCCTTTTGGTGAACCTGGGCCTGCTGGCGGCCCTCAAATACACGCCCTTTCTGCTGAGCGCTTTTCGGGCCCCCTTCTCCGTCAGCTGGGTGCTGCCCCTGGGGATCTCCTTCTACACTTTCCAGTCCGTTGGCTATCTCATCGACGTGAAGCGGGGCAAGTACCCGCCGGAGAAGAACTTTCTCAGATACGCCCTCTTCGCCTCCTTCTTCCCCCAGATGATCCAGGGGCCCATCAGCCGGTACGACATGCTCTCAAAGACCCTCTACGACGGCGCGGACTTCGATCTCGACCGCCTGGGGCGGGGCCTGGTGCGGATCCTGTGGGGCGCTTGTAAGAAGCTGCTGGTGGCGGACCGGCTGCTGGACCTTGCCTGCCCCGTTTTGGACC
>JAZRUD010000270.1:0-2295 GCA_045652385.1 Clostridia bacterium | reverse complement strand
CTGGTGGACCACGAAATCCCGGGCGAAGTCGGTCAGATTCCCCGCGTACTCGATGCCCTTCTCAAAGGCGCCGGAGAAGTGGGGCGCGCAGCTGATGGGCGTGATGTCCTCGCTGTGGAGCTCGTTCCCCACGACGAAGTGGTCCGCAGGGGTGGTGATGGTCAACGTCTCGTCGATGGACAGCTCGAAGTCCACGGGAACGGTCTTGATCTCGTCGATGTACCGGTAGCAGTCGACAGCGTGGCGGATGCCCTTGTGGAACACCACCACGATCCGGCGCAGTTCCTCGGCAGAAAGGGTGCCCAGAATGGGGAGCTCCCTGTCGAGATAGGTTTCTTCATAGTGGGCGCGGACGTCCTGGGGCAGCTCAGCGTACAGGGCGTCGATCTCGTCCTGGGGGAAGTTCACGGCCTTCTGGTTGATATGCTCGGAGCAGTCCAGCGTCACCATGGTGCAGCCGGACTCCAGGGCGTATTGAATCTCCTCTTTGGTCTTTAGATGATCGCCGTCGGCGCCGTACCCTTTCTTGTACCCCTCCTGGAACACGTTGAAGGCAGCGGCCGAGATCACGTCCGCGAAGGTCCGATGGGTCAGGTTCAGCTCCCGGATGGACTGCTGGGCGAGAACGGGATAGATGTCGTGGCTCCCGATGGCCCGGATATGGCCCGGAGAGGCCAGGCCCAGCCGATCGCCGAAGCCCATGGTGAACCGATGGCCCTTGTGGCTCTTCGGCTTCGTGTAGGGGAACAGGGTCATCAGCGCCCGGGCGTTTTCGTTGGTCAGGGGGCAGAGCTTCAGACCCTCTTCCTCTGTGCCGGTGAAGGCGTCGGCCTTCTCTCCCGCCACGGCCAGAAGTTTGGCGAGGTCACGGCGGACCAGGGCGGCCACGGTGCCGTCGCATTCGTCCACGGAACGCTCGTACACAAAGAGGTCGGTGGTGGCAAGCAGGGCGCGGAATTGATCTACGGTCATGTTTGTATCTCCTTATAATGTAGTCGTTCAGGAAAGATTCGAGGTCAGTATATAAAGAGCGCCGAAAAAAGTCAAGACGCCGGACAAACCGCGGGCAAAAGATTGCGCTTTTGGAGCATGGATGCTATGATGCTGCTATAGCAAAGCAGCGGGAGGAACAACCATGATCCAGATCGGCATTCGGCTCCATGACGTGAATACCACCAGGGACAAGGCATTTCAGACCATGGAGGCTCGAGCGAAGACGGCCCGGGAGGAGGGCTTCTCCTGCGTCCATTTGGCTCTGTCCAAGGTCATTTCCGGCGTCACCTTCGACGAGGCGGCCATGACCGAAGGCCTGGCCATGCACATCAAACGGGTGTTTGCCGGGAACGGGCTGGACGTGGCGGTGCTGGGCTGCTATCTGAACCTGGCCCACCCTGACCCGGAAAAGCTGCGGGAGATACAGGCCCGCTATTTCGCCCATATCCGGGTGGCGGCCCTCTCTGGGGCCTGCATGGTGGGCACGGAGACCGGCGCGCCCAACGCAGCCTACAAATACGAACCCGCCTGCCACGGGCAGGAAGCCCTGAACGCCTTTCTCCGGGGCCTGGAGCCGGTGGCGGCGGAGGCGGAGAAGCGGGGCGTGACGCTGGCCATCGAGCCCGTGTGGAACCACATCGTGTGGAACCCGGATCGGGCGTTGGAGGTCATTCGCGCCATCGGCAGCCGAAATCTTCGGATCATCTTCGACCCGGTGAACCTGCTGGCTCCGGAGAACGTGGACGACCGGGAGCGGGTCATCGGCGAGGCCATGGACAAGCTCTGCGACCGGATCGCCATGGTCCACCTGAAGGATTTCGTCCGGGAAAACGGCAGGCTCAAAAGCGTGGCCGCCGGCACGGGGGAGATGGACTACCGTTCCATCCTCGCCTTCCTCAAGGCGCGCAAGCCCTATGTCATGGCGACGCTGGAGAACACCGACGACACCAACGCCGTGTGGTCGAGAGAGCATATCGAACGACTGTATGCGGAAGCTTAGCGCACCCACGCCACCCGTCCCCGGACGGGTGGTTTTTCATAAAACCGGGCGGTAACGTCGCGGCCGCTGGTGCCCCAGGGTTCGAAGCCCGCAGGGTGGATATGGGGGCCGTAGGCGCAGTCCTCAAAGACCGCCAGACCCCAGTCGCGCCAGGGCCGGGCCAGATACACGCTTTGGGGGAGCACGTCCGGGTCCGCCGTGAACCGGCAGCGACGGAAGGTGAAGCCGTCCTGCTGCCCCCGGTCGTGGGAAGGGGCGGTCGCGTAGCCCGCGGTTCGCCCCTCCTCGCCGGACAGGGTCTC
>JAZRUD010000269.1:0-2799 GCA_045652385.1 Clostridia bacterium | reverse complement strand
CCGGCGGAGACCGTGGCCACCTTCGTCCCGGGCTGAGCCACATAGGTGCAGCCGTAGCTTACGGGGGTGGGCTCCGTGACGGTCTTCAAAAAGCTGATACGGGATCTGAGGGCCATGACGCCCTTCACGCCGCCGATGCGGCTCAGGTCCACCTCGTCGGAGGGCTTGAGCCCGTAGAGGATGATGCCCTCCCGGACCATGTCGAACTTCTCCGGCATCTCGATAAGCCCCGCGCTGTTGTCCAGGTGCTTCAGGAGGATGGGGATGCCCCGCTCCTCCAAGGCCGCCGTGAAGGCCCTGTATCGCCGGGTCTGCTCGTTGGCGTAGGTCTTGTCGGCGCTGTCCGCCTTGGCGTAATGGCTGAACACCCCTACAAGCTTCCCGCCGGGGAGTTTCGTCAGGGCTTCGATCTCCTGTAAAGATTGTTCCGTGCAGGCGAACCCGATGCGGCCCATGCCCGTGTCCAGGGCGATATGGTAGGGGATGGTCTTCCCGTGGACGGCCCCGTATGCGCATAAAGCCTTGCCGTATGCATAGGAGGGCACCGCCGCCTCGATATCGCAGCGGGCGATGGCCTCAAAGTCGCTCTCGGGGGTGGAAGCCAGGAGGAAGATGGGCGTTTCTATGCCCGCCTTCCGAAGCTCCACGGCCTCGTCCGTCAGGGCGACGGCGAACCGGTCCGCCTTTCCCTCCAACAGCTTCGCCGTTTCCACGGCCCCGTGGCCGTAGGCGTTGGCCTTGATGACCGCGGCCAGCAGCACCTCGTCCGGCAGGTGACGCCGGGCCGCCAGAAAGTTGTGGAGCATGGCGTCGAGATCGATCTCGCACCAGGTCCTCAGGGTATCGCAAACCGTCATATCTCATTCCTCAGTACTGTATTCTCCGATACTGTATCACCCCGCCATCGGATTGACAAGGCCCAATGATTGTGATACCGTACAAAAATAACGAAAACAAGTGAGTATAGTGCGGAATGGTCTTCTCATCCCTGACTTTTTTGTGTTTGTTCCTGCCCGTGGTGGTGGGGTTGCATGGCCTGGTGAAAAACGGCACGGCGCGCAATGCCATCCTGCTGGCGGCGTCGCTCCTGTTCTATGCCTGGGGGGAGCCGGTGTGGATCGTGGCCATGCTGTTCGCCACCGCCGTAAACTATGCCTGCGCCCGGGTCATCGTGGGGGCGAAGACAGAGGGCGGCAGGAAGCTGGCTCTGGTCGTGGGCATCCTCATCAGCCTGGCGGCGTTGGTGTATTTCAAATACGCCGCCTTCCTGGTGAATAATTTCTGCGCTCTTATCGGCCTTTCCTTCCGAATGGCTCAGCCCAAGCTCCCCATCGGCATCTCCTTCTATACCTTCCAGATCATCACCTACACCGTGGACGTGTACCGGGGCAAGGCGCCGCTGCAGAAGAACCCGCTGTGGCTGCTGCTCTACGTGTCGCTGTTCCCCCAGCTCATCGCCGGGCCCATCGTCCGCTATATCGACGTGGCCGCCGCCATCGAGGATCGGAAGGTCACGGCCCAGGGTATGGGGGAGGGCTTCTTCCGCTTCTCTCTGGGCCTGGGCAAAAAGGTGCTGCTGGCCAACCTCTGCGGGGAGGTGCTGGAAAGCCTGCCGATCCCGGCGGAGATGTCCTTCCTCTCCGGTTGGGTGGCGGCCGCCCTGTTCCTTTTACAGCTGTATTTCGATTTTTCCGGATACTCGGAGATGGCTATCGGTCTCGGCCGCATGCTGGGGTTCCGGTTCCTGGAGAACTTCGACGCGCCCCTGGTTTCCCAGAGCGTCTCCGAGTTCTGGCGCCGCTGGCATATCTCCTTGGGCACCTTTTTCAGGGAGTACGTGTACATCCCCCTGGGCGGCAACCGGGTGAGCCGGGGCCGCTGGATCCTCAACATGGCGGTGGTCTGGGGCCTCACAGGCATCTGGCACGGAGCCAACTGGAACTTCCTCCTCTGGGGCCTCTTCTGGGGCTTCTTCATGGTGCTGGAAAGGACCGTCCTGGAGAAAGCGCTGGCGCGGACGCCCCGCGTCGTCAAGCATATCGTGACAGTGTTCCTGGCGGTGGTAGGCTTCGTGTTCTTCCGGAACGAATCCTTCGCCGACATTTTCCTCCAGTTCAGGGCCATGTTCGCCCCCTGGCGGGTGGCCTTGTCCGATCCCTACACCGTCTACGCGGTGAAGAACAACCCCCTACTGCTGATCGCCTGCGTTCTTTGCTGCCTGCCTCTGCGCAAAACGGCGGAGGCCTGGTTCAAGCGTCGGCGGGAAGCGGGGAAGCGGAACGCCTTGCGGCCCTACGGCAAGGTCTTGCTGGCCCTGGGGATCACGGCCCTGTCCCTCATGTTCCTGGTGGGACAGAGCTTCAACCCGTTCCTGTATTTCCGGTTCTGAGGGAGGCGGCAGATGGGCAGAAAGAGAAAGAAAAACCGGATCCTGCTGGCGGCGGCCTGCCTGGTGCTGCTGGCGCTGCTGGCGGCTGCCGTCTATGAACTGCTGCTGCCTGCCGGCCCCGTGTTCTCCGAGCGGGAGAACCGGATGCTGGCGGAGCGGCCCGCCTTCTCCTGGAAGACCTTCTTCGACGGAAGCTTTGCGGACGACCTGGAAAAATATCTGGCCGACCGGTTCCCCGGCCGCATGGGCTTCATAGATTTCACGCGGGAGCTCAGGCAGCTGGGCAGCCTGGCCACCTGGGAGGACTATGCGCGGGTCGCCGAAAGCAACGTGGCCGACATGGAGGACCAGCCGGACATAGACGAGGCGCTGCCCATGGTCACGCCTCGGCCCACCCGGACCCCGGCGCC
>JAZRUD010000268.1:0-1545 GCA_045652385.1 Clostridia bacterium | reverse complement strand
GGGCTGGGTGTACGCCAGTCAGCAGGACAGGGACCCGGTGCTCGTGGTAGGCACGGACATGAACAAGGGCGAGCGGGCCGGCAGCGTTTTGAACGAGGCCTACGTATTCACCAATGCGGAGAAGGTGCGCCTTTCCAAGGGCGGCAAGTTCATCGCAGACTTCGCGCCGGATAAGGAGCACTTCCCCGGCCTCGCCCATCCGCCGGTGCATATCAATGACTTCGTGGGCGAGCTGCTGAAAACCGAGGAGCATTTCTCGGACGAGGTGTCGGCCAAGGTGAAGAAGTGTTTGCTGGCCGCCCAGGAATACGGCATGGACAAGCTCCCCCTGAGCGTGAAGCTGACGCTGCTCGATCTGAAGGTCCGGCACAAGTTCACCATGGAGCAGGGCGTGGAGCTCTACAACAAATATATCGGCGGCTGGGGCCAGCAGTCGGGTCTGTGGCGGTTCACCGCCATCCGCAACGGCGAGGCGGCGGAGTACGTGGAGAAGGGCGATTACAGCAAGCCCTGTCTTGTTGCCTGGGCCGAACGGGCGCTCCTCACGGAGGGCGATACCTATGACATGACCCTGGTCCACCTCGAGTGCCGGGACGAGCGGGGCAACCGGGTGAACACGGCCTTCGATCCCATCCTGCTCACCACCGAGGGGCCCATCCAGGTGGTGGGGCCCCGGGCCGTCTCCCTGGAAGGCGGCGCCTTCGGCACCTTCGTGCGCACCGTGGGCGAGACCGGCACGGGCGTTTTGACCCTCACCTCCCCCACGCTGGGCAGCTGCAAGCTGACCTTCACCGTCATTCCGGAGGTAAAATAAAATGGAGTTCCGCCGTTTCGACGATACCTACGTCATCCGCATGGAGCGGGGCGAGGAGGTCATGAAAACCCTGGCCGCCCTGTGCGAGCGGGAGGGCATCCGGCTTGCGTCCGTGGAAGCCATCGGCGCTGTGGACCGGGCTGTCGTGGGGCTGTACGACGTGAGCGCGAAGACGTATCACAAAAAGGAGTTCGCCGAGCCCATGGAGATCGCCTCGCTCCTGGGCACCGTGACCGAGAAGGACGGCAAGCCCTATCTGCATCTGCACGCCACGTTGTGCGACGCGAACATGCAGGCCCACGGCGGGCACGTGAACGAGCTTTGCATCAGCGCCACCTGCGAGATGGTCCTGCGGCTCCTGCCCGGCTCAGTGGGCCGCCGTCTTGACGAGGCGACGGGGCTGAATCTGTTCTCCTTCTGATCCTTTGTACGACAAAGCGCCGCCCCCTTGGACGGCGCTTTTTCTATGCGTTTCACCAATTCGGTTCTCCCGCTCCCAAGAACAGCACCCGATGGGCGGGGATGTCCGGCTCCTCCAGCTGAGAGGAAAAGAACTTGTGCATGACCTGCTCGTAGGTGAGGCTGTCGTCTCCGGCGAGGACCACGGCATAGGCCTTTTGTCCGTTGGTCTCCCCCGTCAGCGTCAGCAGAAAGGGGAAGGGCTCGTCCCGCATGTCGAATCCGTCGGAGAAGAACGCCCGATACTGCCCGTCCCGGTAGAAGACGTCCAT
>JAZRUD010000267.1:0-2369 GCA_045652385.1 Clostridia bacterium | reverse complement strand
CTCCGTAGGCTTCTTCTTGGCCAGCCAGCCCCGGAAGACGCCCCCCTTGACGAGGGATATGATGATAAAGAACATATCAGCGAACAGGATGAAGAGAAATGAGGGGACCAGGATGCGGGTATACTTCTTCCCGGCGCACTCCCCCCTGCAGATGAACCATCCCATCCGGGCCAGGTACGCCAGAAGGCCCGCGTTGAAGAACAGCAGGTATAGAGCAAACTTTCCGAAACCGATAAAAGCGCCTATGGGGAAGAAATTTCCGGTCTCGATCCCGCTGAGGACGATGCTCAGCAGCAACAGTCCGATCCGCACCTCGAACAGGATCCGGGTCACGTTGAGCATGACGCCGCCGCCGATGCCCACCCCGCCGCCCCAGGCGAGCCCCGCCCGGGTGCAGAAGTTCTCGAAGGTCTGCATGAGCGGCTCGTTCTGCTTCCCTTCGATGAAGCCGTTGTTGGCGATACAGTACACGGCGAGGCGCAGGCCCTTCTCCCGGCAGTAGGCTTCCATTTTCTCCAGGAACCGGAGCACGTGGGAGGGAACGCCGTCCACATAGAGAGGCAGGGCGAACACCGCCGCCTGGGCGTCGTCCAGCTCCTTCAAAATGGCCTCGTGGTCCGCCGGCGTGCGCAGCTTCAGCGTGACCTTCTTCCCTCCGGTGAACAGCCGCTGCAGAAAGAGGAAGTAGGCCGAGGCGCAGAATCGTTTCTTGGGGCTGCCGTTGATGAATACCGTCTTCATAGCTGCGCCTCCAATTCGGAAAGATCCTTCAGAAACACGACCTCTGACCGCTGATAGCCATCGTTCAGGGCGTTGCGCGCCGCCAAAAGTCGGAAGGCGGCCGCCTCCGCCTCAGTGACGTCGCCGTAGACGAGCACCTTCCAAAGATCGTGCCTGCCGTAGCGCAGGGTGTGATGCATCTGCCGGCCCCGGTAGGTGCTGAAAGGCGTGGAGGTGCCGATGGACCGATCCAGCACGTTCTTCACGGCGGCGCTGTACCCCCCGTACAGGTTTTTGGTGACGATCACCAGCTCGTCCGCCTGGCCCAAAGTGCGGCAGACCTGCTGCAGACTGTCCTTCATAAAGCACTCCGCCGGGTGCTTGGTCCAGCAGCCGAAGCAGCCCTGACAAGGGGCGTACCGCCCGTCCGCCGCCAGGGCCCGGTCGCACTTTGCAGCGATCAGCTCGGCGTAGGCCTGGTCCAGATCGTACAAAATCACTTTCATGCTCATTCCTCCCGGGAGCAGGCATCCCGACCCTCCCCGTTTTCGTGCGTATACTATGATACTTCCCCCGGGGACCCTTGTCAACCGAACGTCGGATAAGGTCGGATATTGCAAATCCGGCCAGCCCGTGGTAGGATACTGCCCATGAAACAGACGAAATACAGCCTTATCCTCCTGGGTTGCTCCGTGATCTGGGGCAGCGCCTTCGTAGCCCAGTCCGCCGCCATGGCGTACGGCATGGAGCCGTTCGCCTTCACCGCCGTGCGGATGCTGGTGGGGGCTGTGTGTCTCATGCCCTTCATCTTCCTTAGGCGGAAGACAGCCCTGCCCCCCACGCGGGCGGGGAAGATCCGGCTGGTCCGCAGCGGGATGCTCATCGGTCTTGCGGTGGCGGTGGCGTCCTGGCTCCAGCAGGTGGGGCTCCAATACACCACGGCAGGCAAGGGAGCGTTCCTTACGGCCCTGTATATCCTGCTGGTGCCCATCGTAGGGGCCGCGCTCTTCCACCGGAAGACGGGGATCTGGACCTGGCTGTGCCTCGTCATCGGCGGTACGGGGCTGTACTTTCTGTCCATCACGGAGACCTTCACCCTGGAGAAGGGGGACACGCTGGTGATCCTCTGCGCCCTGGTGTTCACCTTGCAGATCCTGCTGGTGGACAGGTTCGCCCCGGAATACGACGCCCTGACCCTGTGCTGCCTGGAGTTTTTGACGGCGGGACTGCTGAGCTTCCTCCCCATGGCGATCTTCGAGGGCTTCGACTTCGTAAACATCCGTCCGGCCCTCTGGTGCATCCTTTACTGCGGCATCTTCTCCTGCGGCATCGCTTACTGGCTGCAGATCGTGGGACAGCGGCACCTGCCCCCGGCCCTCGCCTCCCTGATCATGAGCTTTGAGGCCATGTTCGGGGCCTTCTTCGGGGCGGTGATCCTCCACGAGCGCATGACGCCTCGGGAGCTTTTGGGCTGCGGGCTCATCTTCCTGGCCTTGGTCCTGTCCCAGGTCGTCCCCCAAAAAAGATATAGCTGATCCTGTTTCCGAAGGTCGATTTCCAATCGGCCGGGGGGCAGGCTCATGATCGCCATGGCGGCGCGAGCGTTCGACAGGACCAGGCGGCGCATCCTCGACGCGAAAATATCGCCA
>JAZRUD010000266.1:0-5260 GCA_045652385.1 Clostridia bacterium | reverse complement strand
GAGCTTCCGGCGGAAGAAGCCGCGGCGGCATTGGAACCGGCGGCGGAACCGGAGGAAACGGCCGCTGCGCCGGTGGAAGAGACGCTCGTGCCGGCGGAAGGAACCCCTGCGGCAGAGGAAGAAATCGTCGTGGAGGAAGCGCCGGCGGCAGAAGAGCCGGAGCCTGAAAAGGAGCCGGCGGCGGCGGAGCCTGTTCCGGAACCGGTCGAGGAGGAAAGCGAGCCGGAAGCCGTTGCGGAAGCGGCGGCGGAAGACCCGGAATCGGCTGAAGAGGCCCCGACGGAGGAGCCTGTCCGGGATAAAGAGGACCTGGTCCGCTGCGTCTTCTGCGGCAGCAGCGTGGCGCGGGACGCCAAAGTCTGCCCGAACTGCGGCAAGATGATGTAAGGGGTAGGACCCATGGATGCGAAAGGAAGACAAACCCTGTTCACGGTCTTGACCGCGCTGCTGTGCCTGGCGGTGCTGGCGGCGGGGGTGCTCCTGTGCGTGAACTACTATAGCCAGGGCCGCAACCTGAGGGACGTGGACATGCGCAAATACGCCAAAGTGGAGATGGAGGACGAGGTGTACACCGTGTCCGTGGACGCGGACGCCATCGTGAAGGATTTCCACCTGCCCAACCCCAAGACCACCAACCTCGATCTGAGCCGGTTTCCCGACGTGGAAACGGTCTATTCCCTGACCTTTTTGGTGACCCCCCGGGAGGAGGGCGGCTGGCTCATCCAGACCGGCAGCGATCGGCCTGCAGCCGCCGAGGACTTGAGGCAGGGCGGCCTTCGGCTGGTGAACACGGAGTGGACCTGGACCGAGCAGGATATGAAGAACGCCTACCGGGACGGTCTCGAATACCCGCGGCGGCTCAGCATGAAGAAATACGTGCTCTGCGGCAAGAACAGCATGGGCGGCTACGTGCTGACCGTGGACCACGAGCGGATGCTCCGGGCCACCGGCTGGGATCTCCCGGAGGATGAAGCCGTCCGCAAGGCCCACACGGGCTACAAGGCGATCGTGAGCCTGGGTTACTACGTGACGCCCCTGACGGACGGGTTCCTGGTGGAGACCAGCAGCACCCTGGAGAACGTGTACGCCATGCTCCTCGACAACGGGGTGCGGCTCACGGACACCACCTGGATCTACAGCCTCGCCGAAGTGGAGGAACTGTACGCCGAGCAGCATGCGGCCCCGACGGCCGCGCCTGGGTCGGAAAGTGTTCCGGACGCGGTCCCGAGCCCCGGGCCGGAGGCGGCACAGCATCAAAGCAACCGGATACTGGACAGCCTCTACCATGTGGACCAGACCCCGGTCCGCCAGGTTATCCGGCAGGCCAAGGAGCTAAAATACGGCAGCCAGCTCAAGAGCAGCGAGGTGATCGGCAGCTGCTTCGTCGTGGCGCGGACCGACAGCGCGGAGCACGGGAACGTCTTTCGGCTGGTGTACGATATCTCCGCCGCCGGCGGCAAGGAGTATTTGGTGGCGGACGCCTTCGATCTGCGGGAAGACGGGCTGCCCATGGCGGACGTGAAACTGACCGTGATCAAGTCCCGGCAGGAGGCCCTCTCCACGGCCGCCTTCGATCCAAACGTCTACACCGTCCACGTGCTGACGGATGGCGGCATGGTCTATCCCGAGGACGGCGGCGCCTCGCCCTTCAACGGCGACGGGCTCCTGTTTCCCGACAGCCTGACGACGAGGATCGCCGACGGGGACGTGTGGTCGCTGGCCGTTCCGGCGGACAAGACGCTGCTGCAGCTTTTGGGCTACGGGCGCAACGAGATCTTCGCTCGCTGCGGGAACAAGTTCTCGGACACCAGCGTGTACACCAGGTACTACGCCAACTACGCCTGGTATCAGCCCAAGGGCAGCGTCAGCTATAACGCCATCAAAGCTCAGTACCCCGTGGCCGCGGAGAACATTGATTTCATCAAGGCCATGGAAAAACTGATCAAAGAAGGATAAAACGTTCAAACAGGACAAAAATATTTCATCTCGCCGCAACCCGAAGACCCGTTGCGGAGTGTTGTAGATGAAGAAGGGAGCATGGGGTGGAAGAAAGGATCAGATCCGCCGCGGGCGCGACCGTGCCGCTGGATCTTAACGCCCTTTACGAGGCCTACGCCGATATGATCTACCGGCTGGCCCTGGTGCGCACCCGCAACCGGGCGGACGCGGAGGACGTGCTGCAGGACGTGTTCTTTCGCTGCCTGCGCCGTCAGCCCCGTTTTCGGGATCAGGAGCACCAGAAGGCCTGGCTGATCACGGCGGCCATCAACTCCAGCAAGAGCCTGCTGAGCCGGGCGGACCGCCGCCATGCCGTAGGGCCGGAAGCGCTGGAGTTCCTGTCCACGGAGGACGATACGGACAGCAGCGTGTACAACGCCGTCATGCAGCTGCCGGAAAAGTACCGCACCGCCGTGCACCTGTTCTATTACGAGGGGTATTCCGTGGAGGAGATCGGGAAGATGACGGACACCAATCCCTCCACCGTGAAGTCCCACCTGCACCGGGCTCGGGAAGCCCTGCGCGGGATGCTGAAGGAGGATGAGCCGGATGTTTGAACAACAGTATAAGCGAGCCAACGACCGGATACATCCCCGGAAGGATTTGTTGAAGGAAATGGAAGCCAAATGGGCGGCTGAGGAAGCCCGCCAGGCAGAGGAGGAGAGGAAGGTCGTCGCCTTCCCCACCTGGGCCAGGTACGCCAGCATGGCTGCCGGCGTGCTGCTCTGCGTGGGCCTCGGCATGGGTTCCGTGCTGCTCTACAGCCGCAGCCGGGGCACCCAGAACAAGGCGGCCTCCGCCCAGGCCGAAGCGCCCATGATGATGGCGGAGAGCCGGATGGAAGCTAAAGAGGAGGCGAAGATCGTCACCGCCACGACCGCCGATATGGCTGTCAACGAGACGGAGGTCGGCGGCGCGGCGCCCCAGGCCATGCTGGCAGCGGCAGCCTATGAACCGCCCAAGGGCATGCACCGGGCCGCGGACGAGGCGGAGGTGGAGGACGCCCTGCGCTACGGCTTCGTCGATCGGCCCGAGGCGGAGGAGAACGCAGTGACAGAGGCGGCCGTGCCTCAGGTCAAAGCGGCGGGAAAGGCCGCAGAGACCCAGTACCCGGCGGGACAGATCCTGGCCCGGGACGATCTTATGACCGTGTTCCTGCCCACCAGCGACCAGGTGCGGGTCCTCCAGTACGCCAATCGGCGGGTGACCACCGTGTTTTCCCTGGGATTGCGGGATAAGAGCGCCAAGGTGATGCAGCTGTTCTGGATGGGCAGCGAGATGCTGGCCGTTCGGGAGCATAACGGGGACACGGAGCTCATGCGGTTCGAAGTGAACGACTGGAAAGCGCCCAAGCATCTTGTCAACCTGTCCCAAAGCGGGACCTACCTGGGGGCAGGGGAGCTGAACGGACGGGTCTATATCCTGTCCCGCTACGAGGCTACCGATCAGGAGCCCCGGCCCTGGGTGAACGGGGAGAGGCTCGACTTCGACGACGTGCTGCTGGATGCGGATAAGCCCGGGGACGTGTACACCGTGCTCACGGTCTACGACCCCGTCCAAAGCGATTTTATCGCCCAAGCGGCGGTGCTGCGGCAGGCTCAAGGCGCAGCGGCCCAGGGGGATACCCTGTATCTGTGGGCCGGGGAAGAGGAGACCGATCTATACGCCTTCGCCTTGACGGAGGACGGGCTGACGCTGGAAGCAGAGAAGACCGTGCCCGGTTCCGTCGCGGCCGGCGAGGCCGCAGGGGAGGGATTGGCGCTTCTGCTGGCCGGCCCGGAGGAGGCGATCTTCTTGACGCTGGACGGCGCGCTGATGGAGACGGGTTCCGCCGCCGCCAAAGCGGAGAACCTCCGCGGCGGGCAGGTGTTCGAGGACGGGGCCGCGTTCCTGACGGAGGGCGAGCTCCACTGGCTCACCCCGGCGGGGGATCAGACTCTGGAGGTGACGGGCGACGGCCTCAGGCGGCTGTCGGAGGATCGGCTGCTGGCGTTCTCGGCGGACGGGAAGCTGCAGCTGGTGTCCATCGGCGAGGACGGGCTCAAGGCCTTGGGCGCGGCGGACACCCGAAACAGCCTGGCGCTGCTCGTGGAGGACCCCTCCCGCATGGATTACGATCCGGCTGGGGGGCGGCTGGCGGTCCCGGCGGGGCAGATGGTATATCCCTATCGGATCAACGAGGCGGGAGAGCTGGGGCTGTGGGGCACGCCGCTGACATTCAGCGATCACAACGAGACGGACCAGAGGGAGATCAGGTGCCGCATGACGGCGGACGGGGTGCTGGTCTTCTATAAAACCGGCGTCCACGTATGCAACCAGCTCCTGGAGCGGCTGATCACCACCCGGTATTGACTTTTCACAAAACCGACCCGAAGGGGTCGGTTTTCCTTTGCTTTTTCGTCGAAGCGTGGTACAATGGAGCAAATGGAAATAAGGGGGAAAGAGTATGATCATCGTAGGCGTATGCGGCGCGTCCGGCAGCGGCAAGAGCACTTTGGCGAGGCGCATCAAGGAGGCCCTGTCCTGCAGCTGTGAGATCATCGGCCAGGACTGCTACTATCGGAGCTTTCCGGAGATCCCCTTCGAACAGCGGGTGCATCTCAATTACGACGAGCCCACCATCTTCAATTATGACGAGATGATCGAGGACCTCAAGACCCTGTCCGCGGGACAGCCCATCACCAAGAAGGGCTACAACTACGCCCGGCACCTCAGGGAGGACTCCACGGACCTCATCTATCCCCCGGAGGTCCTGATCCTGGAGGGCATCCATATCTTCTACGACAAGCGGCTCTGCGAGATGATGTCCTTGAAGGTGTATATGCACGTGGACATCGACGTGTGCCTTCTCCGGCGTATCTTCCGGGACATCAAGAGCCGGGGCCGGACCATCGAGAACATCTCCGAGCAATATCTCGCCACGGTCAAGCCCATGTTCGAGAAATACATCAAGGACTATATCAACGACGCGGACTTCGCCATCATGCGCGGCGGCAAGAACCGCATGGCCATCGACGCCATCGCCGCCTATCTCACCACCAAGGTCCTGGCGGAGCGCTTCGAAAAGGAGAAGGCGGAGCTGGCGGGCAAGACGGAATAGCCAAACAGGCAGCGCAACAGCTTATCCCCAATACAGATCTTCGGGCCAGCACCCTTTCTTCGAAGGAAAGGGTGCGTGCTTTATATATTTCCCGTATTGCAAGAATTTGCCAATCCGAAGCGTATTATAGGTGAAAGGAGGCGGACATGGAAAGAAGAAAAG
>JAZRUD010000265.1:0-1250 GCA_045652385.1 Clostridia bacterium | reverse complement strand
GGCTGAGATCGACCCGGTCGAGTGCGCGCACACTCTCGAAGCTGCGGCACAGATTGGTGCATTTGACTAATTCGTTCATGTTGTTTCCTCCTCCTTTTCCGCCGCGGCGAAGTCCGCAGCCTGAGCCCGGGAATAGCCCAGATCCTTCATGTCCGAAAAATATTTCGCTCTCAACTCCGAGGCGAGGCGCTCCCGCGTCGCGTTGAGCACGCCCACGTCCTCGGTCACGGTGCGGCCGGCGGTGCGGTTCGTGATGACCAGCCCTTCGCTTTCGAGCTGGCTGAGCGCCCGCTGCATCGTGTTCGGGTTGACGCCGGCCTCGGCGGCCAGCTCGCGCACAGTGGGGAAGCGCGAGCCCGGCGGATAGGTGCCGGTCACGATCCTGCGTCCCAGCTGTTCGGACAGCTGCAGCCAGATCGGCCGCGAGCTCTGCAGTTCAAAGTCCATGTTCGCCCTCCTTCTTGTGTAATTGTATTAAGCAATTAGTACAATACTACAACCATTCGATCCTGTCAAGCCTTTTTTTGAAAAACAGAAAAATATTTTTACGGCCCCCGGGCGATCTTCTGGTTGGCTTGATTTGTTCGATCCCCAAGCCCCGATAGGCCGCCGGCAGCGTGTGAGCCATACCCGAAAATGAAAAACCCCCGGCCATGCCGGGGGATCATCCGTATTCCGTCTCGCTTTTCCGCCGCTGTCTCTCCTGAATATAACGGAAAGAGGGGCGAAGGGTTTATCCCTTCATCTGGGCTTCCACCAGCCGGGTGGCGCCGTAGCGCTCCCGCAGCAGGGGCTTCTCGATCTTGCCGGTGGGGTTCCGGGGGACCTTGGCGAAGATCAGCTTCTTGGGGCGTTTGTACCGGGGCAGAGCCCGGCAGAAGTCGTTGACTTCCGCTTCGGAGAGGGCCTCGCCCTCCTTGACCTCGATGATCGCCGCCGCGATCTCGCCCAGCCGCTCGTCCGGCAGGCCGATGACCGCCACGTCCTTGATCTTCCCATGGGTGCGCAGGAAGTCCTCGATCTGCACCGGATACAGGTTCTCGCCGCCGGAGATGATCACGTCCTTCTTCCGATCCACCAGGTACACGAACCCGTCCGCGTCCATCTTCGCCATATCCCCGGTCCGAAGCCAATCCCCCAGGAACGATTCCTCGGTGGCCTTTGGGTTCCGGTAGTAGCACTTCATGACCCCGGGTCCCTTCACCAGGAGCTCACCCACCTGGTCGGGGGCGGTGTCCTCGTTTTGATCG
>JAZRUD010000264.1:0-2945 GCA_045652385.1 Clostridia bacterium | reverse complement strand
CCGCAGAAGAAGCCTCCATTATGTTTGGCGACGTTCCCTACGAGAAGTTTATTCCTCATAACTGGCGCACTGATGTTATGAAGCTGGGTGAGGTTCCTGCCGAATATCTGGAGGAGATCACCGAGGGTCTGTGGCACGACGCCGTCAGCGCGGAGGTCAACCGTCTGATCACGGATGAGGGCTATGATCTCATCATCTCCCCGGGCCAGGTGGTGCCCCATGAGGTCATCGGCATGGCCAACCACGCCAAAAACCTGTTCGTGGGCGTGGGCGGCAGCGACATGATCAACAAGTCCCACATGATCGGCGCGGTCTACGGCATGGAGCGCATGATGGGCAAGGACCACACCCCGGTCCGGCGGCTCTTCGACTACGGCATGGAGCATTTTCTGAACCGGCGGCCCATCCTCTTCGTGCTCACCGTCACCACCGCCCCCGGCGGACAGATCCACACCCACGGTCTGTTCATCGGCGAGGGGCGGAACTGCCTCACCGAAGCCGTGAAGCTCAGTCAGCAGAAGAACATCGACTTCGTGCCCCACGGCCTCAAGAAGTGCGTGGTGTACCTGGACCCCTCGGAGTTCAAGAGCACCTGGCTGGGCAACAAGGCCGTCTACCGTACCCGCATGGCCATGGCCGACGGCGGCGAGCTCATCGTGCTGGCCCCCGGCGTGGAGCGCTTCGGCGAGGACGACCAGGTGGACAAGCTCATCCGCAAGTACGGCTACCGGGGCCGCCTCCGCACCCTGGAGCAGTTCAAAAAGATAGAGAACCAGGATCTGCGGGACAACATGGGCGCGGCGGCGCACCTCATTCACGGTTCCAGCGACGGCCGGTTCACCATCACCTACGCCGTGAAGGACATCACGAAGGAAGAGGTGGAGGGCGTGGGCTTTGCTGCCGCGGACTACGACGAGATGGCGAAAAAATACGATCCCGCCAAGCTCGCCTACGGCTACAACACCGTGGACGGGGAGGAGGTCTACTTCATCCCCAATCCTGCCCTGGGCCTTTGGATCGACCGGGAACGCTTTGAAAAGGAGAATTGAGCTATGAAGCCCTTTATGGACAAGGATTTTCTGCTGGACACCCCCACCGCGCAGCGTCTTTTTCACGATATCGCGGAGGACATGCCCATCATCGACTACCACTGCCATCTGATCCCCCGGGAGATCTATGAGGATCGGCAGTTCGAGAACATCACCCAGGTCTGGCTGGGGGGCGACCACTACAAGTGGCGGCTCATGCGCTCCTTCGGCGTGGACGAGAAATACATCACCGGGGACGCCTCCGATCGGGAGAAGTTCCAGAAGTGGGCCGAGACGTTGTCCCTGGCCATCGGGAACCCCCTCTATCACTGGAGCCATCTGGAGCTTCGCCGGTTCTTCGGCTATGAGGGCATTTTGAACGGAGACACCGCCGAGGAGGTCTGGACCCTGTGCAACGAGAAGCTCCGGCAGCCGGATTTCTCCGCCCGGAACCTGATCCTGCGCTCCAACGTGAATGTGGTCTGCACCACCGACGATCCGGCGGACAGCCTGGAGTGGCATCAGAAGATCGCCGCCGACGGGTTCCCCGTGAAGGTGCTGCCCAGCTTCCGTCCCGACAGGGCCATGAATCTGGACAAGCCCGACTATATCGACTATCTTGAAAAGCTGGGCGCGCCCAAGACCTACGCCGAGCTGGTGAAGGTCCTGCAGGAGAAGCTGGCCTTCTTCGTGTCCCTGGGCTGCCGGGTCAGCGACCACGCCGTGGAGTCCGTGCCCTTCGCCCCCGCCGCGGAGGCGGAGCTGGAGGCCATCTTCGCTAAGCGGCTCTCCGGTCAGATCCCCACGGCCTGTGAGATCCGGCAGTTCAAGACGGGTCTGCTCCTCATGCTGGGCCGGTGCTACGCCAAATACGGCATCGCCATGCAGCTCCATTTCGGCTGCATCCGGGACAACAACCGGTACATCTATCGGCTCCTGGGCCCCGATACCGGCGTGGACGCCATCGGCGACCCCTCGCCCTTGAAGGACCTGGCGGGCTTCCTCAACGCCCTCGCCGAGACCGGCGAACTGCCGCGCACCATCCTTTACTCCCTGAACCCCACGGAGAACGCCGCCATCGGCACCGTCATCGGCTGCTTCCAGGGACCCGAGGCCCGGGGCAAGCTCCAGCACGGCAGCGCCTGGTGGTTCAACGACCACGAGAAGGGGATGCTGGATCAGATGACCACCCTGGCGGCCGAGGGGCATCTCGCCACCTTCGTGGGCATGCTCACCGATTCGAGGAGCTTCCTCTCCTACACCCGCCACGAGTACTTCCGCCGCCTCCTCTGCAACCTCATCGGCGGCTGGGTGGAGCGGGGCGAATTCCCCGACGACGAAAAAGCCCTCCGGACCATCGTCGAGGGTATCTGCTACCGGAACGCCGAAGCCTATTTCGGATTCTGAGGAACGGATATACAGCGCGCACCCTTTCCTGCCGGAAAGGGTGCGGACCTTAAGACCTTTGAGAAGGCTGAGTTTTCATCCGTGAAGACTTCGATGCCTTCTCTTTTTTTGCGGCTTTTCTTTTCGCTTTCTCCGTTTCGTGCTTTGCGAACAATCAGTTGTCCGCCCGGTCGTAGCCGTCCTTCATCGCCTCGCTGGCGATGAGGGTCAGGGTGTTGAGGGCCTTCTGGGTCTCCTCCCGGGCCATCTTGCAGAGGGCGTCGTTGGCCTGGGCGGCCAATGAGAGATCGCCGGATTCGGTTATTTTGCGGTCGTACTCCCGGACCAGCTGCCGGCCCCGGGTCATGACCCTATCCTGGTACCGTTCGAGGGGCTGGACGGTTTGGGCGAAGTGGGGGTCGGCCAGGGTCGCCAGGAGCCGGCTCGCCCAGTAGAAGTTTTCCGTGGACACGTCCATGGTCACGTTCGCGAGGTAGGCGGGCATCTTGGGCACGTTGGCGTACCCGGGCA
>JAZRUD010000263.1:0-6444 GCA_045652385.1 Clostridia bacterium | reverse complement strand
CAGATCCCCGAAGGTATCCTGGCCAACCTTGCCCAGAAAGGCGGTCCTGTGTCCCAGCTTCTGGAGCATGCTGAGCACGTTGCAGGGGGCGCCGCCGGGGTTCACCTCCAGCAGGGGGTTCCCCTGAGGGCTCAGGCCGCTTTCCGTAAAGTCGATCAACAGTTCGCCCAGGGCGGTCACATCAAACGTTTTTTTCATACTGCTCTACATTCCTTTTCTGTGGTTTCGCCGGTTTTGCCTGCTAAATTGCCGCGCCGTTCCGCAGCGAAGGCACGCACTTACACCTCGAGGTCGTATTTCTCCACGTCGATGATGGCGGCTCCGTCCGCCGAGAAGGAGATGGAATCGGCGGAGACGGGGGTATAGATCACGAAGGACGCCGCCTGCTCCCCGTCGTTGACGAAGATCTCCAGGCTGAACCGGTCCATGATGATCCGCAGTTTCAGCTCGTCCCCGGCGACGATGGGGAAATCCCGGACGTTGACGATATCGTGGGGGAAGCCGGAGCGGCTTCGATCCACGCGGATGGTGTTGTTCTCCGGCTTGTGCCGGATGATCGTGGCCCGCTCGCCGTCCTTCGCCACGCTGATCTTGAAATAGCGGTACATGTGGTTGGTGTTGCCGGGGCGGACGCGGACCGTCATGTCGAGGAACCGTCCCGAGACCCCCTGCAGATTGGTTTCGTCGGACACCACCACGTTCTGATAGCTGATCTTGACGGTGCGGCAGCTCTCCAGCTCGCGCACCGGATTCTGGATCAGCCGCCCGTTGCGGATGGACAGCTCCCGGGGCAGGGTCATCTGCCCGAAGAAGGGCAGGCCCTTGACCTTGGAACCGGAGGATTCCCAGCTCTGCATCCAGGCGATCATCACCCGGCGGCCGTCCGTCGTCTCCACCGTCTGGGTGGCGTAGAAATCCGTGCCGTAGTCGATGGACTGGGTGTTCTCCCGCAGCAGGTGCTTCTTGTCCCGGTCATATTCGCCGATGGTGCAGAGCGTGGCGTTCCCCGGATGGAACTCCAGCCCCATGGAGGTCATGTCCTGGGGGCTCGTCAGCAGCACGTGCTTGCCGTCGAGGGGGAAGAAATCGGGGCATTCCCACATCTTGCCGTACTGGTTGTGGCACGACGCCAGCACCGAACAGAAGCGCCACTGCACGGCGTCGTCGCTCTCGAACAGGAGGATGGACCCGCTGCCGTCGGCGGGACGATTGCCCACCACCGCCCAGTATTTGCCGTCTTCGATCCAGATCTTCGGGTCCCGAAAATCGTGGGGGCTGCCGCCTTCCGGAAGCTCCCTCGAGTCGATCACCGGGTTCCCTTCATGCTTTTGATAGTCGACCCCGTCGCCGACGGCGATGCACTGGGTCTGATAGCTGGTCATGGCGCCGTTGGAGCGCCGCACGTTGCGCACGCCGGTGTACATCAGCAGATGCCGTCCGTCAGGCGTCGCCACGGCGCCGCCGGAAAAGCAGCCGTCCTTGTCGTAGCTCGCGTCCGGGGCCAGGGCGCAGGGAAGCCGGTCCCAATGGAGAAAATCCCTGGTCTTGGCGTGTCCCCAGTGCATGGTCCCCCATTTCACGTCATAGGGGTAATACTGAAAGAACAGATGATATTCCCCCTGATACAGGGAGAAGCCGTTGGGATCGTTGATCCAGCCCACGCCGCCGGTCACATGGAAGCGGGGCTGATCGTCCTTCGACAGATTGTGAAGGTATTTTTTCTCGAAGTCTCTTGCTTTTTGCAGATCGTTTTTCATTTCGCGACCTCACAGATCATTGGGTTCATTCCGCATTCTCCTTTTCCACCCGCGCCCTGTCCTCCGGACGCATGTGCTTGAGAAACGTCCATTCGATGGGGAAGGTCGCCCCCCAGTACACCGTGGCGGGAATGAAGGCCACCATGGCGGGCAGGGTCAGCGCCAGCGCCATGCCGCCCACCACCAGAACGACCACCCACAGCATCTTGACAGGATGGGCCCGCAGCAGCATGAAACTGAAGCGCAGCACCTCCTTCACGGTGCCGTCGAACCGGGCGGCATAGGCCGCCAGATACACGGTCCAGGTGAGGGTCAGCACGATGAGGGCCAGCGTGACGCCATAGAACCAACCGAAGGCGTATCCCTGAAGGATCAGGCTCCTGAGCAGCAGCGCGTCCGCGCCGAGCAAAACCAGGATGCCCAGGACCACCAGCCAGGCCAGCGTGGACCGCTTGAAGTTTTCCCGAAAGGCGGAAAAGAAGCTGTTCCAGAGATAATCCTCCCCCTTGCGCACGTGATGATAAACGGCGCTGTAGAGGGCGGCGGACGCCGCCCCCATGGTCACGACGGGCAGGGAAAACACCGTCCACAGCACGCTCAGGGCCAGGATGTCGAAAGCGGCTGTCAAAAAGCGCATGATGGGGTTGTTGATGTCCAGCAGTCGCCGCACGGCGGGCGCTCCTTTCCTTATCGGGTGTACTGTCTAAGATCGGAAACGGTGACGGCGTTGTTCTCCGCGAACAGGCGCACCGGCCGGCCGGAGACCCCGTACAGCCGGACCGTCAGGGCGGCCAGGCCGTCCAGGTACAGGACGCCCACGGAACCCTCCTGGATGTACGTGAAGGCATAGTCCTTCCCCGCCTCCAGCTGCACCGCCGTCTCGGTGATGGGGGTGGTGCCCTCGTTGAACTGCAGGGAGATGGTCCCCGCCTTGGGATCGAAGGTGATGAACTTATACTTGTCGGTGCGACCGTTGTAGTCGAAGGCCAGGCCGAAGGTGCCGGTCTTGTCGAAGCGGATCTTGCCCGTGAGCAGGAAGCTCTCGTAGGCCGTGCACAGGTCTGTATAGCCGTAGGCGGAGCCGGCGGCCACTTCCGCCGTCATGCCGTCCACCAGAAGCTGGCGGCGGGCGGTGAACTGCGCCTTCACGGCGTCCACCGGAGCCAGGGCCAGGGAGCCGTCCGGATTCTGGATCAGCTTCTGGACCGCCAGGTTGCCCGCCCAGCCGGTCACGTCCTGGGTGGAGGACACGGACTCGGATCTGCGGGCCCAGCCCACCATGTAGGCGTCGGCGCCGTTGTCCACGTGCTTGGCGGCGTAGAACAGCTTCGCGTCCAGCCGATTCGCCTCCCCGTAGGGGCCGTAGGGCTCGTCGGACGTTGCATACCATAGGGTATCATCCTGGCCGGAATAGGTCAAGTAATACTTGTCGCCCAGACGGAAGGTGTCGGAGCACTCCAGATTCCAGAAAGAGCCCGTGGGGTCCGTGAAGATGATGCCGTCGTAGGTGACGGTCTTAAGATCCCCGGACAGGGTGTACTTGATGATGCGGGCCTTGTTGGCCTGGGCGGCGGTGACGGTCATGGTGATGGTGTCCGTGGCCGCGTCGTAGTAGGCCTGGGGGTCCCGAAAGTCGTTCTTCTGCCCCAGCTCGGCCGGCGGGATCAGCTCCCAGTCGGTCACCTTCTCGAAGGAGGTGAGGTCGGTGCTCTTGGCCACCAGGATCTTCTCCTTGAACTCATAGCTGTCGGAGAAGGCGTGGCCGGTGTAGAAGAAGTAATAGACGTCCTTCACCTTCACCACGGAGCCGGTGCCGATCCAGCCGTCCTGGCCGCCGGCGCGGGAGGCCTCCAGGACCACGTCGTCCTTCTCGGTGTAGGTGACGAAATCCTTGGTGGTGGTCAGATAGATGGAGTGGTTGTAGGAGTCGCCGCCCTCCTTCAGATAATAGATGTAGTAGGTGCCGTCCTCATAGTAGGGCATGGTGTCCCCCACGAAGGGCTGAGCCCCGTTGTCCTGGGCAGGCAGGAAAAAGTTTTTATAGGTGTACTTGGCCTCCTGGCTGCCGGGGGTCCTGAGCGCGGCGAAATCCGTTTCGTTTTCCGGGAACACGAAAGCTTCCCCGTCCGCCGCCACGTTGGCCGGAGCGGCCGGCTCCTCCGCCTTGGGCTTGCAGCCGCCCAAAACCAGGCTGGTCAGCAGCAGGAACGCCAGCAGCAGGCTGAAAAATCGTCTCTTCATGAGTGCCTCCTATATATGGGACAAGGGGGATGGGTCGTCCATCCCCCGTATGGTGCCGGTTGAATCAGAGCACGGGCATCTGATAGATCGTGACGCTGGTGAACTCGACGGTCACGCTGCCCAGGGCCGCGGTGGCCTCGGAGCCGAACTGGAACAGCAGCTCACAGGGCATGTCGGTGATGAAGATGTCCTTGGTCTCGAAGGTGAAGGTCTTCTCCTCGGCGGTGAAGTCCATGCCCTCGGACACGCGGGGATCCCAGCTGCCCTGGGGGTTCAGGAAGAAGCCGCAGGAAACGGGCTTGTCGGCCTTGGCTTTGATCTCCACGATGAAGTAGCTGTCGGCGGGAAGCGTGATGGGGCAGATCAGCTTGTTGTGCCAGTCCACGGTGCCGCCGTCGTCGATGCGGTAGAAGAGGCTGCCGTCGCTGGTCCAGATGGTGCCCACGCCGCGCTCGTTGTCCTCGTCGGTGCCGTTGAAGGTCTCCCAGGGGTACTTCTCCTTATCCACGTTCTCCGCAGCGCGCATGCCGAAGGGAGCGAAGTCTTCGATGGTCTTCTTGGTCTCCTTGTCGCCGCCCACCTTGTTGAACACGAAGTTCTTGACGGTGATCTTGTTGGCGGTCACGCCCTCGGAGGGGTTGCCGATCTGCATGCGCAGCACGGGGTCGCTGATGTTGGCTTCCGCCGTGAAGGTCTTGCTGACGGTCACTTCCTGGCCGGCTTCGAGACCGAGACCGTTGAAGTTGGCCCGGGCCGCCCATTCCTGAGCGTCGCTCTCCACCAGCGCCTCGCCGCCCTGGTTGTTCTCGGAAACGACGGTGAAGCTGTAGTTGTACTTCTCGCCCTGCTCGATGGTGATGCCGGGGAGCTCCAGAACGGCCCGGACGCTCCACACGCCGCCGCCCTCGCCGGGATAGGCGTCGATGGAGAACACGGCTGCGCCGTCCTCATAGGCCACGCTGGCCGCCGCGCCGTCACCGGCTGCGGCAGAGGCGCCGCTGCCCGCGAATTCGGCGGTGTACAGGGGCTCCATGACCTCCTGGCCCACGATCTCGTAGACCTCCACCTTGTCGATGGTCACGGTGAAGTTCGCGGGGGTGGTGTCGGCGGGGTTCTCGGGGTTGGGCGTGATCTTGCCCAGGTGGAGCCGAAGCTCGGCGATGCCGTCCTCGGGTGCGGTGAAGTTGGATTCGACGCACTTCATGGTCTCATCCAAACGGAAGTTCCATACCTCGCCGCCGAAGGTCTTCCACTCATCGGTGGAGCCGTCTTTGGGAATGAAGTGAGCGAAGGTGGGGGCGGTGGACTTGGCCCAGATCTTGATCTTGTAGTCCGCGCCGGCCTTCACGTCCAGCTTCTTGACGAAACGGATGGCGCCGTCGCCCTCGCCGGGGTTGACGATGTCGATAACGAACGCGCCGTCCTTCAGAGCGCCGGCGGCATCAGCGCCGTCCACGACGGCTTCCCAGCCGTGGGCGTCGGCGGTGTCGGCGGTGGAGAAGTCGAATTCCTTGAGCAGGGTGGCTTCGCCGGTCTTCTTGGTGACGGTCAAGGTGGCGTAGGCCTCCGCCGTGGCGCCGGCCTTGTCGGTGACGGAGTAGACCAGCTCATAGGAACCGGCGTTCTCCGGGGTGGCTTTGCCGCCCTTGAAGTCCAGGGCGGGCGTGGATTCCACGGTGATCATCCCGGTGATATCCCCGTCCTCGGGGTCTGCGGCGGTGACGCCGGAAAGAGCGTCGAAGCTCTGACCCGCCTCCACAGAAGCGTCCTGAACGCCCTGGATGGAAGGCTTCTGGTTCTCGCCGGAAGCGGCGGGCGCAGCGTCCTTGCTGCCGCAGGCCGCCAGGGACAGGAGCATCAGGAGGGACAGCAGAATTGCAAATGCTTTCTTCATGGAAGTATTCCTCTCTTTTCTTTACTTGCCGGAGTACCGGTCAAAGGCGTCCTGGTAGACCTTCTGGATGCCGGCGATGTTGCACTTGCCGTTGAGATCCTTCTGGAAGGTCTCCCACTGCGCGTCGCTGACGCCGCCGCCCATGAGCCACTTGATCAGGTTCGTGCGGATGTAGTCGTTCAGGTTGGTCTCGTAGTTGGCCAGGGTGTTGAGCTCGTCCAGGGTGAACTGGAGGTTGGGGCAGGGCTGCACGTTCTTGGGCATGAAGGGCGCGGCGTGGGCCTGCAGGCGCTCGAGACGAAGCTTGGCGCGGGGCTCCATGTTGACCACGTTGTTCCAGGCGTAGTCGCTCAGGTAGATGATGCCCAGAGGCGCGTTCTGGAGCCGCAGCTCGTCGGAGGTGACGCCTTCGGGCAGGGGCTTCTGCACCAGCATGCCCTTTTCGTCCGGCTGCTCCTCATAGACGATGCCGGTGGGGCCGTAGTTGATCTGCGCGGAGATCAGAGGATCATAGTACCGATCGAAGTATGCCAGGAGCACTTCCACGTTGGG
>JAZRUD010000262.1:0-1203 GCA_045652385.1 Clostridia bacterium | reverse complement strand
TTGTCCGATTCTTATGTTCGGCGCTCCCCTTCGCACACAACGAATTCTTTACTTCTCCATCCCCCGGAACACCTTCAGCCACTCCTCGGCGATCAGCTTGCCGCCGGCCACGTCGGGATGCACGCCATCGTACAGATAGGGCTCGACGCCGTTCCGCGCGGCCGCCTCGTCCAGCTTATCCTGCAGAGCGACGAAGCCGGTGCCGAATTCCTCGGCCAGCTTCTTCACAACGGCGGCGTATTTCTTGACCTCACAGAACTCCTGATATTTGTCCGCCGTAGCCGACCCCTTCAGCACAAAGGGCTCGCAAAGGATCAGCTTCACGTCGGGCAGCTCGGCCTTGGTGTCCTCGATCAGCATCCGGTACACCCTCTCGAACCGATCCAGCGATACGCCGTTGTTGCCGTAGAGCTCGTGCCACACGTCGTTGACGCCGATCAGAATGCTGAGCACGTCGGGCTTGTGATTCCAGACGTCTGCCTTGATCCGGGCATACAGATCCACGATCCGATTGCCGCTGATACCGCGGTTCAGGATGTCGTATCCCTTGGGATCCCCAAATTTCAGGGTGCTGGCTACGCTGTTCACATAGCAGACGCCGTAGGCAAAGGCCATATCATCGCCCTCCCGGCTCCGGCCCATATCGGTGATGGAATCGCCATAAAACAAGATCTTCATAAGGTTATCTCCTCCGGATAGGATCCGTTCCTTGTTTATTCCACCGGGACCGCCTCGCCGGCGGCCACGGTATCGCTTTCTTCAAATCGTACCCCTGAAAGGCCAAAGGCCTCACAGAGCCGCTTTCGGTTTCGCCCCTTCTGCCCGATGGCAGAGGAAAGAGCCCCTCGGGCAATACGGAAGGTCATCGGCTTCCCCGCCATCTTCGGCATCGCCTGCAGAAGCGACACCATCCGGCGGTACAGCAGCTCTCCCTCCACCAGCTCACCCATCGCGGGATGATATCCCGCTACGGCGTGCTCGGCGTCCAGCCCCTCCGAGGCCTGAAGACCGATGCGGAGCACCGGAACGCCTCGCCGGCGAAAGACCGCCAGCACGTCGGCGGCCCGGTCGATGGCCTCCTCCTCGGAAAGCGGCCGATACCGTCCGTCCTCCATCATCCCCTGCAGGGCCGTGTCCCGCAGGACCACGGTGGGATAGATCCGGGCGCCGTCGGCCCCCAGATCGCAGATCCTCTCGGCCGTT
>JAZRUD010000261.1:0-4917 GCA_045652385.1 Clostridia bacterium | reverse complement strand
TACCGCATGGCCACCGCTTCGCCGGACTGGGCCAGCGTCATGGTGATCGCCGCCGTCAGAGTGGTCTTGCCGTGGTCGACGTGGCCGATCGTGCCCACGTTGACGTGGGGCTTATTCCGTTCAAATTTCGCTTTTGCCATTGATGTTTCTCCTTAATTTATTATTTATATCGTCGTTTTAAAAATGATAGTTGTACCGGCCCAGAATCTTCTCCGCGATGGCCTCGGGGACCTTCTCGTAATGCGCGAACTGCATGGTGAAGGTGCCGCGGCCCTGGGTATGGGAACGAAGGCTGGTGGCATAGCCGAACATCTCGGACAAGGGGCAGAGCGCGTCGATGGCCGTGCCCATGTTCCGGGTCTCCATGCCGCTGATCCGGCAGCGGCGGCTGCTGAGGTCGCCGGTGATATCGCCCACGTACTCGTCGGGGACGATGATCTCCACGTCCATAACGGGCTCCATGAGGACGCTGTTCTCCCGCTTCAAGCCCTCCTTCACTGCCAGGGAACCGGCAATTTCGAAGGCCTGCTCGGAGGAGTCCACCTCGTGATAGGTGCCGTCCAACAGGGTCGCGCTCACGTCCATGACCTCGTATCCGCCCAGAGGGCCGGACTGGAGGGCGCCGCGGATGCCCTTGTCGATGGCGGGAATGAACTCCTTGGGGATGACGCCGCCCACGGTCTTGTCCGTGAACAGGTACCCCTCCCCCGTCTCCCGGGGCTCGAAAAGCACCAGACAGTCGCCGTACTGGCCGTGACCGCCGGTCTGCCGCACGAAGCGGCCCCGAGCCTTGACGGGCGCCTTGATGGTCTCCTTATAGGCCACCTGAGGCTTGCCCACCGTGGCCTCCACCCGGAACTCCCGGATAAGCCGGTCCACGATGATCTCCAAATGGAGCTCGCCCATGCCGGCGATGATGGTCTGACCCGTCTGCTGATCCACGTAGGTGCGGAAGGTGGGGTCCTCGTCCTGCAGTTTCAGCAAGGCCTGGTCCATCTTCTCTTGCCCTGCCTTGGTCTTGGGCTCGATGGCCACCTGGATGACCGGGTTGGGGAAGGTCATGCTTTCGAGGAGCATGGCGTGTCCTTCGCCGCAGAGGGTGTCGCCGGTGGAGGCGTCCTTCATGCCCACCAGAGCCACGATGTCTCCGGCGTAGGCTTCCTCCACCTCGGTGCGCACGTTGGCGTGCATCATGAGCACCTTGCTGACACGGGACTTGCGCTGCTTGCCTACATTATATACGTAGGTGCCGCTCCTGAGCGTGCCGCTGTAGACCCGGACGAAGGCCAGCCGTCCCACGAAGGGATCGGTGATGATCTTGAAGACCAGGGCCACCAGGGGACCGTTGTCGTCCGCGTGGGCCAGGACCTCCCCGTTGCCTTCGGCGTCCGTGCCCTTGGCGGGGGGGATGTCGAGAGGCGAGGGCAGATATTCCACAATGGCGTTCATCAAAGGCTGGACGCCCTTGTTCCGATAGGAGCTGCCGCAGCATACGGGGACCGCGCTGCCGGAAAGGGTCGCCTTGCGGATGCAGGCGTTGAGCTCTGCCTCCGTGGGCTCCTCTCCCTCGAAATACTTCTCCATCAAATCCTCGTCCTGGTCGATCACGGCCTCGATAAGGTTGTTCCGGTATTCCTCGGCCTTGTCCTGCAGATCCGCGGGGATGTCCTCCTCCCGGATGTCGGTGCCGTCGTCGTTGTAATAGACCTCCGCCTTCATCCGCACCAGATCGATGAGGCCGCGGAAAGTGTTCTCCGCGCCGATGGGGAGCTGGATGGGGACGGGATTCGCGCCGAGCCGCTGGCGCATCATGTCGATCACGTTGAAGAAATCGGCGCCGACAATGTCCATCTTGTTCACGTAGGCGATCCGGGGCACGCCGTAGCGCACAGCCTGGCGCCACACGGTCTCGGACTGAGGCTCCACCCCGCCCTTGGCGCAGAACACAGCAACAGCACCGTCGAGCACCCTCAGCGAACGCTCTACCTCAACGGTAAAGTCCACATGTCCAGGGGTGTCGATGATGTTGATGCGGTGACCCTTCCAATAGCAGGTGGTGGCGGCGGAGGTGATGGTGATACCACGCTCCTGTTCCTGGACCATATAGTCCATGGTGGCCGCGCCCTCATGCACTTCGCCCATCTTGTGGATCTTGCCCGAATAGAACAATATCCGCTCGGTGGTGGTGGTCTTGCCGGCATCGATGTGAGCCATGATGCCGATATTTCTGGTCAGTTCCAGCGGGATCTCGCGCATGGATGTTACCAGCGGTAATGGGCGAAGGCCTTGTTGGCCTCGGCCATACGGTGGGTATCTTCCTTCTTCTTCACCGCGTTGCCGGCGTTGTTGGCGCCGTCCAGGATCTCGCCGGCCAGGCGCTCACGCATGGTGCGCTCGCCGCGGGCGCGGGCATAGGACACGAGCCAGCGAAGGCCCAGAGTCTGCCGGCGCTCGGCACGGATCTCGATGGGGACCTGGTAGGTGGAACCGCCGACGCGGCGGGCCTTGACTTCCAGCACGGGCATGATGTTGTTCATGGCCTCCTCGAACACTTCGAGGGCGGGACGGCCGGTCTTCTCGGCGATGGTGTCGAAAGCCTCATACACGGCGGCTTGGGCAACGCCCCGCTTGCCGTCCAGCATGACCTGGTTGATGAGCTTGGTGACCACGGTGCTCTTATAGATAGGATCGGGAAGCACTTCCCGCTTGGGGATAAAACCACGTCTAGGCATAGGTGTACCTCCTTATTTCTTGGGGCGCTTGGCACCGTAGAGGGAGCGAGCCTGCTTGCGGTTGGCAACGCCGGCTGCATCGCGGGTGCCGCGAATGATGTGGTACCGGACGCCGGGCAGGTCCTTGACACGGCCGCCGCGGATGAGCACCACGGAGTGCTCCTGCAGGTTGTGGCCGATACCGGGGATGTAGGCGGTACCTTCGAGGCCGTCGGTCAGACGGACACGGGCGATCTTACGAAGCGCGGTGTTGGGCTTTTTCGGGGTCATGGTACGGACCGCCGTGCAAACGCCCCTGCGCTGAGGGCACTGCTTGAGGATAGGCGCGTTGGACTTATACTGCACCTGCTCCCGGCCCTTGCGAACCAACTGGTTAATGGTCGGCATGAGAATTCCTCCTGATAGAATGATGAAAAATATATCTATTGCTAATTCAATCTCTCTGCAACCCAATTCGTAGAGAGTATTGTCCGTTTTCAGGCGGGATAAACCCGCATGGCTTCAATAAGCCGCAAGAGCAGCGCATGGGTTCCCCCATACACCGCGAAAACAAATTGTATCAGCATGACGGCCACTTGTCAATCCAAATTTTTACCGTCTTCCTTACTTTTTTCCCCAGCCGCAGCGGGCACGGCCGTGCCGATGCCGTAGCAGAGGCGCTTACGGGTGAATACGGGCTGGGGGTACTTCCCCTCCACCACGCACTCCCAATCCAGGGAAAGCATGCGCCGGACCAAAGGATGGTCCCGAAGGTCCATGTAGGTCCGCTCGTTGAAGCGGGCCCGCAGCGCGCGCGTCAGGACCTTGCTCGTCAAAAAACTCAATCCGGCGGCCAGCAGCATCACCAGCAGGGGCAGCCCCCGCCAGACGTTCCGAAGGCTCTGGGCCACCGGCTCCTGAGCCACGATCAGCAGCGCCGCCCCCAGGATCAGGATGGTCACCAGCATAGGTAGCCAGCTCAACAGCTGAAACCGGCGCCGGCAATCCTTGCAGCAGCCGAACTGCAGGGGCACCACAAACCCGAAGGTCTTGCCCCGGAACAGGCTCAGCTTTTTCTTGCGAGCTCTGGGATCGGCATGGCCCATATCGAAGAGGCCGTAGCTCTCCCGCTTCCCCTTGCTCTCCCCCTTGCAGAGGGAGCAGGTCTCGTCCGTGAACAGGGAGGCGATCCCCTCCTCCGGCAAGAGAGCGTAGAGGGTGTTCACGTCGTCCCGGATGTCGTTGCACTCCCGGACGTCCTTGTCCTCCGCAGGACAACCCCGGCAAGCGCGCATGTTCAGCCGAGCACAGGTCTCGGTGCCCCAAAGGGGGCAGTTTCGGTTGGTCCGTTCTTCCATGCGCGCCTCCGGCAGATGGTTCTGGTTAGTTCAACAGGGTGGAATCGCCCTTGTTCACTACGGTCACGTCCCGGTACCGGCGAAGGCCGATGCCCGCAGGGATCTGCTTGCCGATGATGACGTTCTCCTTGAGACCCACCAGCGGATCGATGCGGCCCTTGATGGCGGCCTCGGTGAGGACCCGGGTGGTCTCCTGGAAGGAGGCGGCGGACAGGAAGGATTCCGTAGCCAGGGCGGCCTTGGTGATGCCCAACAGCTTGCGCTTGGCGATGGCGGGCCGGCCCTCGGGATTCGCCGTAAGCACGGCCTCGTTCTCTTCCTCGAAGCGGAAGATGTCGCAGAGCTCGCCGGGCAGCAGCTTCGTGTCGCCCGCATCCTCGATCTGGACCTTGCGGAGCATCTGGCGGATGATGATCTCGATATGCTTGTCGGAGATCTCCACGCCCTGAAGCCGATACACGCTCTGGACCTCCTTGAGGAGGTAGGCCTGCACGCCCTTGACGCCCAGAATACGGAGGATGTCGTTGGGGTTCACAGAGCCCTCGGTCAGCTCCTGACCGGCTTCCACGTGATCCCCGTCCTTCACCTTCAGCTTGCTGCCGAAGGGGATGTGGTAATCCGCGCTCTCGCCGTCGTCGTTGGAGATGATGGCCTTGCGCTTGGCTTCGTCCAGGTGGAGCGTGCCGGCGATCTCGGTAATGACCGCGAGACCCTTGGGCTTGCGGGCTTCGAACAGCTCCTCCACACGGGGAAGACCCTGGGTGATATCCTCGCTGGAAGCGACGCCGCCGGTGTGGAAGGTACGCATGGTGAGCTGGGTGCCCGGCTCGCCGATGGCCTGGGCGGCG
>JAZRUD010000260.1:0-1481 GCA_045652385.1 Clostridia bacterium | reverse complement strand
CCACCTGGATGACGTTCTGCAGCATCCGGACGTAGTCCTGCTCGATGGCGTTGGCGTCGTTGCTGAGGGCGGAGAGATAGCGGGCGCTGTTCTCCCCGGAGAAGGCCTGGATGCCCTTTTCCAGGAGCCGGTCAAAGGCGTATTTCCGGTACTGCCGCATGGCCCGTGCGCGGAACGCGGAGAGAAACACCGTATCGAGCACCCAGGCGAGCCCCATCAGCGCGAAGCCCACGACCGCCACCAGCAGGAGCGTACGAAAGCTGATGGCCGTGTCGCCGGAGATCAGGTCGGAGATCCCCTTCAGGGTCCAGGAGATCACAAGACTCGACGCGGCCGCGCATAGGGCCGCGATCACGGTCATCACCAGGTTGAACCTGTTCTTGCGGAACAGCTCCTTCACAAACGGGCGGCGCAGGGCCTTCAATTCCTTCTTAGTCACGGTCGTTTTCCTCCTCTTTCTGTACACTTTCCCAAAGGGCGGTGAATGCTTCCTTTTCATATTCGTCGACGACGTTTCGGATCCCGTCCATGGCCGTTGGGCCCAGGTCGTCGTGGGCGCTGGCGCCTTCGATGCGGGAGATGAAGCGGATGTCGCTTTCGTCATAGCTGGGAGCCGCGTCAAAAAACGTTGCAAGTGCTTTGGCTTTTATCAGGGATTCGCGGGCCGCGTCTTCTCTCCCTGACTCGAACTGGACCTGGGCCGCAGCCGCCAGGAAGATGCTGCTGACCTTGTCGAGTAAGTTCGGTTTGTCCCCTTTCCGAAGCCCCGAGAAGACCGCGACGCTCCAGTTCAGGATCGCCTCGGCGGACGCATAGTCCCTTTGCTTTGCGAACACGTTCATGTAACCGCTGACCGTATCACACAGATTCGAGATGATCTTCGCCAGCGCTTCCGAAAGATAGGGCCTCGCCTCCTCCTCGCGGTCGATCTGGGCCAGGATATTCCCGATCTTGCCGTTATACAGGCCGCCCGCGTTGTGCTTCTTATAGAGCTCGATCCCCTTCTCCACCTCGTCCAGCCCCAGATAGGTCTCAGCCATCTTCCCGTATTGGGTCTGCTCGCTGATCTCCGGGTCCGTGTTCTGCCCCAGCAGGGGCAGGGCCTGCTCCAAAAGCTGCATGGCGCGCCGCAGCAGGTCCCTGTCGTCGCTTTCCAGGCCGAACGCCCGGAACATGGTGGCGCATTCATGGACGATCCGGAAGGAGTGGGGATACTTTTTGAGGGCCTTTTCCGCCTCGGCGAGCCCCGCCCTGTCCTTTTGGCGGCGGTATTCCTGCAGCCGCTTCACGGTGGCGTCCAGCCGGTTGTCCTTCATCTCGTACCCCAGCAGCACGTCCACGGAAGTGTCGAAGAAGTCCGCCATCTGAAGGATCAGCTCGATATCGGGTACACTGAGGCCCGCCTCCCACTTGTAGACGGCCCCGGCCGTCACCCCCAGCACCTCGGACAGCTGCTCCTGGGTCAGCGACCGGTCCTTGCG
>JAZRUD010000259.1:0-4914 GCA_045652385.1 Clostridia bacterium | reverse complement strand
TGTGAATGTTGTCTACGTAAGGCGGCTTGGCCCAGGACTTGGGAGCGAGGGGGCTGCCCTGGAGCGGCCGCGCGGCGGCGCGCGGGTCCAACCCCCGATCGAGATGCTCCCGGGCGGTCAAAATCAGCTTCAGCCGACTCTCCAGGAACCCGGAAAGGCTCAGGGGCTTCTCCCCCCCATCCAGGGCGTTGAGGAGCATGGCGTACCCCTTCTTCCGCTTCCCGTCCAAGAGCGCGTCCAGCATCTCGAAGGCATCGTATTCCGCCGACGGGGTGATGGTCTCGTCGAGCACGGACACGGTCACGACCCCGCCGGGGCCCACGTATCCGGCCGCCTTGGAAAACTCGTTCCTCAGCCGATAGGCGTCGAACCCCACCCGATCGACCAGCGTCTGGGCCACGGCGCGGCTCAGATCCACGTTCCGCAGAGCCGACTCCCTGAGGAGCATGTTCACGGCCCGATCCATGGTCAGCTTCTCGAAGACCACCACCCGGTTCTTCGGGGCCAGGGCCTTGAAAAGCCGGTTGGTCTTGCGGCACTCCCCCCGATGGACGAACAGCGTCACGGAGGTGTCTGCCATGGTGAACAGCCGGTTTTTCTCCTCCAGGGCGTCGATCAGCGCGTCGTCCCAGCTCTCCACCAGGATGACCCGAAGCTCGTCGAAGAAGGGCAGCTGGTCCGCGGCGGAGAGCAGCGTGGGCGCGTCGGGGTTCCTAAGGCTCTGGAAGTTCAAGTCCAGCACCCCCGGGTCCAGGAGCTTCTTCACCCGGACCACGGCGTCCGCCTTGGTCAGCTCCTCCTCGCCGTGCAGGAGATATGGCCCCTTCAGGGCGCGGCTTTGGGTCGCCTTGTAGAATTCGGATTCGTTCACCCCTTTATGATACCACGGTTGTCCCTCGGAAACAACCGATTTCCTCAATATATGATGGGTTATCTCACGGGGTGCGGATATGTATGGAGACGTCCAGCCCGTCTTCCCGCTTGTCCGTTTCCATCTTTGCGCTTATGCCCGCCATGCGGAGCTGATCGAGGAGGGTATTCAGGCCGTTGAGGAACAGGCGGCAGTCCTTCGTGAGCCGCAGCACCCGGAGGGGCTTGGGGCGCGGGGCGCCTTTTTCCACGTACGCCTCCGCCTGCCGCACGCTCCAGCCCTCCCGGACGATCCGCTCGACGAGCTTGAGCTGGTCCGCCTCGCCGCCGAGGGCCAGCAAACACCGGGCGTGGCGCTCGCTCAATCCCCCCTGCTCCGCCGCCGCCCGGACCGCCTGGCTGAGCTTCAGCAGCCGGAGCTTGTTGGAGAGGAACGCGGGGCTTTTTCCGATCCTTCTGCAGAGCTCCTCCCGGGTGAGACCGTAGACCGTCAGCAGCCGCCGATACCCCTCCGCCTCCTCCCAGAAAGAGAGGTCCGAGCGCTGGACGTTTTCGACGAGGGCCATGAGGGCGCTCTTCTCCGGGTCCGTCTGCACGACGATGCAGGGCACCTCCTGAAGACCCAACAGCTCGCAGGCCCGGAGCCGCCGCTCCCCGGAGATGAGCTCGTACCCCGCGGGCCCTCGGCGCACGGTCAGAGGCTGGATGAGCCCCACCTGGGCGATGCTGATCGTCAGCTCCTGGAGCTCCTCCCGGCCGAACTGCCGCCGGGGCTGGTCCGGATTGGGCCGGATGCTGTCTACGGGCAGCAGGAACAGCCGCCGCTCCAGGTCCCGCTTGGGCGGGGCGGCCTTCTCCAGGGGAAACGAATGCAGATCCACCTTTTTCACCTTCCTTTTCCCCCATTCTGCCATCCTGCCCCTGTCGAAAAAAAGAGCCCCGCCAAAGGTCGAATCCGTTCCTGATTATTCGACTTGTTTACAACTTAGCCTCAAAACTGATTCTTGCAATTCCTGTTGCGTATGTTATAATGAATTGAAAATCTGTAAGGAGGTAATCAGCATGGCATACAAAATCACCGATGAATGCATCGCCTGCGGCACCTGCGCCAGTGAGTGCCCCGTGGAGGCCATCACCGAGGGTGACGGCATCTTCGTCATCGACGCCGACGCCTGCATCGAGTGCGGCAACTGCGCCAATGTCTGCCCCGTGGGAGCCCCCAAGGCAGAGTAAATCCCTTTGACAACGAAAGCGCTTGCATCGTAAGCAAGCGCTTTTTATTCTGATCGGAGCGTATGACCGTTTTTCGCAAAATCCTGCCATGGATAGGGGCGCTTCTGCTTTTGCTCGGCTGTCAACAGGGCCGGCAGGCGGAGGCTGTTCCTCCTGCGCCGGAACCCACGGCGACGGTCACCGCTGCGCCCACGGACACGCCCGCGCCCACGCCCACCATCGCGCCCACGGACACGCCTGCGCCTACGCCCACGCCGGAACCTACGGCGGAGCCCACAGCCACTCCGGCGCCCACCTTCTGCCCGGCCAGCCCGGCCCCCTTCCTGCCGTTAAGAAAGACCGTCGTCCCGGCGGAGGATGGGCGGTATCTGGACAAGCTCACCGGCCAATACTACCGATTCGGCAGCTTCGGCCACGGGCCTTTGGGCTTCTACCGGGCGGACGAGGAAAGCGAGGTGAGCTTCGGCGCGGAACAGCTTCCGTTGGACGGCTTTCTGATCTCCCCCTACGCTCCCGAGACCCCGCCCAAGAAGGACGGGGAGCGGTGGCTCACGGTCTTTCAGGGGAGCCAGAGCGTGGTCTGCTTTATCGCCGCCGAGGGGGAATGGACCGTGGAGCGGATCATGATCTGCTCCTGCGCGGACACCGTCCACCAGACGCCGCCGGGAACCCATTCCATCTACAGCAAATACGCCTACAAGGCCATGACCGTCATGGACGGCATCATGGTCTACGCCCAGTACGCCAGCCGCTTCAAGGGACACTACCTGTTCCACACCGTCCCCATCGGCGGGGAATACCGGAAGTTCCACAAGTACGGCAAGAAGCAGATGCTGATCGACGAATACGAGAAGCTGGGCAGCCCCGCCTCCCACGGCTGCGTGCGGCTGCTGGTGGGGGACGCCTACTGGATCTACAAGAACTGTCCCCGGGGCACCCGGGTCATGGTCCTGGACAGCATCGGCCCCGCCGCGCCGGCCGCGCCGCCCCTCATCTACGAGGAGCCCTACATGAACGCCGATCACACCCTGGGCTGGGACCCGACCGATCCCGATAAGGAGAATCCCTACCGGGCGGTATACCCGGAGTGGTTCACAGATTGAGGCCGCTGGCGGCCTCCGCGATGTAAAGCCCAGCGGAACGGCTGCGCCGTGCTGCCTCGGCTTTTCGATGTATCTTCGATTCGATGTGCCTGCGGGCATGAGGGCTTTGCATCACATCGAATTGGCGTGCAGCGCCAACACATCGAGTTTCCATGATATATGGAAACACATCGAGCTGCGTCAGCAGCACATCGACAAAAAACGGCTCGCCCGGAGGGGTTCCCTCCGGGCGAATTTCACTCATCGATCGGTTTTGCCTTACGGGAGGGGCACCGTAATCTCCAGGAGGGGCTGAGCCTGCAGATCCATCCGCATCTCGTTGGAACCCGAGGCGATGTTGTACTGCCAATCCTCGCCCACGGGGCTGCCGTTGAAGGCGGTGGTGAAGTACTCCGCCAGCCGCAGGGTGACGCCCTGCTCCTTCGCCTTCTCATACTCCGAGGGGAAGATGGGAAGGATGACCACGTTTTCCCCGAAGTTCCCGTGGTTCTCATGACCGGAAGCCGTCCATTCGCCCTCCCTGCCCAGCCGGTAATCCAGGTACAGGCCGTGCCACTTGGCCTCCCGGTTGGGATGGAGCAGAGAAGTCTTCATGGCTTCGGTCCAGCTCTCAGGGGCCTCCTTCACGGTGTAGGTCACGTAAATGCCGGTCTGCTTGTAGTGTATCTCCTCCCGGAGCACCACCCCGTCCAGGCTCACCCGCCGGTTGTACAAACTGGGCTTGTCGGGGTCGGTCCAATCGTCCACGGTCAGCACGATGCTGCCGGAGAGCTTCCGCTCGGCGATCTGGGGCGGGGCCACCTCCGTGCCCGCCGCCGCGTCGAAGGAGAAGGTGTAGTAGATCCGGCCCACGATGCCCACGATGGCCATGTCGTCCACCCGGGCGTCCCTTAGTCCGATCTCCACGGTCAGTTCCACCCGGCCCTCCGTGGGGAAGTCCACCCCCGGCTGGTCCAGGATCACGTCGGTATACAGGGTGGCTCCGGTGTCCGTGACCATGCTGGGGTTGATGCCGCCGCCTCCCTCGGTGATGGGGTAGCTCATGCTGTCCCCTTCCTTGCGGAAGCTGATGTTGTCCACCAGGGCGTCCACCCACTGGCCCTCCACGTCCGGCCAGGTGAAGGCCTTGGCGTGGTCCGTGTTCAAGCGGATATTGAAGGCCAGGTTCCGGCCGTCGATCAGCACCTCCTCCACCTCGGGCCGGATCTCCCGGACCCAGGCCCAGTCCGCCTCATTGTACTTGGGCTGACCCATCTTCACCCGCCACTGGTCCTGCTCCTCGGCGTTCTTGAACTCCGGCAGCATGACGATCCGGTAGTCCCCGGACTTGGGCGCGGCAGATTCGATGGCCTGCTCCACGTCGGGGATGGTCTTGCCCTGCTGTTCCCGCTCCTCCTTGGTGGTCTCCATGTAGCTGGTGGGGGAGTAGTTGTCCCTGAGCCACACCCCGGCGGCCACGGCCGTGCCGGCGACGAGCAGCACCAGGGCCGCCGCCACAGGGATCAGGAGCTTACGGGGCAGGCGCCCCAGGTTCCAGGTCCTTTCCCTTTTCTCGCTGCGGCAGGCGGCGAGGCTCCGTTCCACCGTGTCGTAGAAGGCGTCGGGGGTGTCGGGAAGGGCGTCCCGCACGTTGTATTGCTTGTTTTCCATATCAGTTTACCTCCAATAGGGTCCTCAATGTCTGCTTGGCCCGGGAGATGCGGGATTT
>JAZRUD010000258.1:0-1149 GCA_045652385.1 Clostridia bacterium | reverse complement strand
TGCCCGGCCCAAGGCGGCCCTGGAGCAGATGCTCAATAAGGTCCTGTAACCGGGAAGACATGGACCGCATCTATTTGGACAACGCCGCCACCACCCGGCTTTCCCGTCGGGCGCTGGCGGCTATGTTGCCTTTTATGGAGGGGGAACAGGGGAATCCGTCCTCACTCCATAGCTATGCCCGGGAAGCGAGAAAAGCCCTGGAAAGGGCCAGAACTCAGATAGCCGGCTGCATCGGCGCAGAGGAAGCGGAGATTATCTTCACGTCCGGCGGCAGCGAGGGCAACAACTATCTGCTGCGAGGCGCCATAGAAGCGAACCGGGACCGGGGCTGCCATGTGATCACCTCCGCCGTGGAGCATCCCTCCGTACTGAACACGCTGTACGCCCTGAAAAAGCAGGGAACTATCCAGCTTACCGTTCTGCCGGTGGACCGGTACGGCCGCGTATCCGTGGTGGATCTGTTCACAACCATTCGCCCCGATACGGTCCTTGTGTCCGTCATGCTGGCCAACAATGAGGTAGGCACTTTGCAGCCCGTCTCCAGCATCGGCAATCTGTGTCAGGAACGGGGCATTCTTTTTCACGTGGACGCGGTGCAGGGGGCCGGTCATGTACTTCTGGATGTACAGGCCTTTGGCGCGGATTTGCTGACGATCTCCGCCCATAAGTTCCACGGGCCTCGGGGCACAGGCGCGGCCTTTATTCGCAAAGGAACGAACGTTTCGCCTTTGATTACCGGCGGCGAGCAGGAGAAGCACCGCAGAGCCGGTACGGAGAACGTGGCAGGGATCGTCGGGATGGCGGAAGCCCTGGAGGAGCAGACCGAAGGCATGGAGCAGGAAAGAGCACGCCTGCATGATCTATCTGAAAGGCTGACCGGCGGCATCCTTTCCGCCGTTCCCGATTGTCAATTGACGGGACATCCGATCGAACGATTACCGGGGATCGTCAGCTTCCTGTTCGAGGGCGTTTCTCCTGACGAGTTGCTCGCGCTGCTCGATATGCAGGGCGTTGCCGTCTCCGCCGGTTCCGCCTGCGCCGCCGGGTCCAACGAACCCAGCCACGTTCTTGAGGCCATGGGATTGCTGGACGGCAGACGATCTGCGCCGCTTCGGCTGTCCCTGGGCCGGTTCACGAAGGACGACGACG
>JAZRUD010000257.1:0-1533 GCA_045652385.1 Clostridia bacterium | reverse complement strand
TGCCGGAATATCTTTCGTATCATAGCTGCTCCCTGTCTATAAACTGTTCGCCTGCATTGTACCACACGCCTTCTTCGGATACAACTGAAAAATCCCCTGGAAACCCAGAGGGTCTGTCAGGAACGCTCTCTACGGAAGCACCAGCAGAGGCGCTTCGTGCGGTCCACGGTCATGCCGAGATGCTCCTGTAGGGAGAAGGACGCCTCGTTGTCACAGCGGACCTGACCGTAGGGGACCCAGCCCCGATCCAGGCAGAAATTGATGAAAAATATCTCGATGGCCCGGCCGATGCCCAGTTTCCGATACTCGGGGAACACCTGCAGCAGGCCCATCGACCCGTCCGCATGAAGACCCATGAATCCCGCCAGCCGGCCCTCGTATTCCGCGGCAAATAGCTCGCCCCTTCGGATATGCTCCCGCGCCTGGTCCTCGTCCTCACGGGTATAATGGGCCGAGAAGGCAGGCAGCTCCTCCACCCGGAACGGGCGGATAATGAGACCGGGGCAGTCCCAGGCGAGCCGGTCTTTCTTCAGATACGCCACGTTGCTGCCGGTGAAGACGCACGCCAGGCCGAACCGCTCCCCCATCCTCTTTGAAACGTCCGGGCCCCGTGCGATCACAGACCAGGGCGTTGCAAGACCCACGAAGGCCGCCTCCGCGGCGTCCGGCCCCTCGGAAGTCAACAGATAGGCCTCCGGCTCGTCGTTCCGCTTGATGAGCACGGTCTGCCCTTCAAAAAATGCCACTTCTCCCCGGCCCCGGCGCAGGGCTTCCAGCATATCCACATGCCAGATATAGTCCCGCTCCAAAAAGCGGACAGCTGCCTGCCGTCGTTCGTTCGTCATCGCTTCACTCCGCTCAGTTCCTTATAAAAATGCTGATAATCCTTGTCCCCGTTCCAGTCGCCGCCCCACTTCCAGCCGTGGGCGATGAAGGTCTTGTAGCAGTAGTCGCTGTGGTCGATCATATGGGGGCGCTTGTTCTTCCGATCCAGGAACTCCCTCGCTTCCTCCGGGGAGACCCGGCCCTTGTTCATATAGGGGTTCTGGAGGGGGTTGATGTCGATAGCCGCGCCGAAGCTGTGCCAGGACAAATGGCTGGACCCGGTCACCTGCCGATAGCAGAAGGCGGAGGTGTTGTTGGCCCGCATGGAGTTGCCGTCGTCCCCGGGCTGGCCGAAGTCGTCCACCAGCTTCACGGAAGCCAGGGGATACTGCTTCACGTACAATTTGTAGAAGATGTCGATCACGTCGTCCGCCACCCGCCGGTTGACCATCAGCTCCCCCTCCTGCTCCGCGCCGTCGAAATCCACGTAGAGGATGCGCACGTACCTGAGGTCGTCGTAGCTCACCCGGCAGGGCTCCCCCTCAGCGGGGTAGCTCATGCCTGTGATACGCTCCTTCAGCTCGTCGGTCAGCGTCACGTAAAAGAACCGATCGTCCTTCTTGTGGTTCACCCGCTTCTGCCCCGCGTAGGGGTCCGGGGTGGGCGTGGGTTCGGGCGTGGGGGTAGGCACGGGGCTGAGAGTGGGCG
>JAZRUD010000256.1:0-5587 GCA_045652385.1 Clostridia bacterium | reverse complement strand
ACGATCCGACTTAGCTGGGCGCCAGCGTGAACAAGCTCAAGCAGGAGCTGGAAAGCGCCATGGAGGCGCGCCGGGCCGAGTTCAAAAAGAAGGCCCAGGAGCTGCGCTTCGAGCGGGAGGCGCTGGACGTGACCGAGGCGGGGGTGACCCCCGTGCAGATGGGCCGCCTGCACCCCATGACCCAAACCTACCGAACCATCCGGGACGCCCTCATCGGCATGGGCTTCCAGGTGTTCGACGGACCGGAGATCGAGCTGGACGACAACAACTTCACGCTCCTGAATCTGCCCCTCGACCATCCGGCCCGGGATATGCAGGACACCTTCTATATCAACGACAAGGTGCTCCTTCGGACCCACACCTCCCCCTGCGAGATCCGGGCCCTGCAGAATTTCAAGCCCCCCTTCCGCTTCCTCATGCCCGGTCGGGTGTTCCGGGTGGACGAGGTGGACGCCTCCCACAGCCCCGTGTTCATGCAGATCGAGGGCTTCGTGGTGGACAGGAACCTGAACCTGGCCAACCTGAAGGGCACCCTGGACGCCTTCATCCACGCGGTCTTCGGCGAGAACGTGAAGACCCGGCTCAGGCCCTCCTACTTCCCTTTCACGGAGCCTTCCGCTGAGCTCGACATGAGCTGCACCATCTGCGGCGGCAAGGGCTGCCGGGTGTGCAAGGGCACGGGCTGGATCGAGATCCTGGGCTGCGGCATGACCAACCCCCACGAGCTGGAGAACTGCGGCCTTGATCCCAAGGAGTGGTCCGCCTTCGCCTTCGGCGTGGGCGTGGACCGGGTGACCAGCCTGAAGTACGGCATCTCGGATATCCGCTACGAATACGAGAACGACGCCCGCTTCCTGACCCAGTTCTAAGAAAAGGAGGACGACGAGTATGAGACTTCCGAAATCCTGGCTGCAGGACTATGTAGATTTCAACGTGACCGATGAGGAATTCATCGAGCGCATGATGTGGCGCGGCTTCGAGCTGGAGGGCGTGGAAAAGGAGCTCAAGGACGTGTCCGGCGTCATCACCGGCAAGATCCTTTCCATGGAAAAGCACCCCAACGCCGACAAGCTGAGCGTGTGTCAGGTGGACCTGGGCGCCAAGCAGGCCCAGATCCTGACCAACGCCACGAACGTTTTCGTGGGCGCCGTCGTGCCGGTGGCCTACGCCGGAGCGAAGATCGGCAATCACGAGTTCACCGTTGCGAACATCCGGGGCGTGGAGAGCCAGGGCATGTTCTGCTCCGGCGCTGAGTTCAACCTCTCCGACGCGGAGTACCCCGGCGCTGAGGCGGACGGCATTCTGATCCTCCGGCCGGACACCCCCCTGGGCATCCCCATCGAGGAGGCCATCGACCGGAACGATGTGATCTTCGACTTCTCCGTGCTCCCCAACCGGCCTGACTGCAACAGCATCATCGGCCTCGTGCGGGAGGCGGCGGCGGCCCTGGGGCAGAAGATGAAGACCCCCGTCATTCCCCACATCGAGGGCGAGGGGGACGTGAACGACCTCGTGAAGGTCACCGTGGAGAACGGGGAGCTGTGCCCCCGATACACCGGCCGGGCGGCCGTGGACCTGAAGATCGGTCCCTCCCCCGCCTGGATGCAGCGGCGGCTCAAGGAGATGGGCATGCGGCCCATCAGCAACATCGTGGACATCACCAACTACGTTTTGGTGGAGTACGGCCATCCCACCCCCGCCTTCGACGCGGCCTGCATCCGGGACGGGCACATCATCGTCCGCAACGCCAAGGAGGGCGAGGTGGTGGTGACCCTGGACAAGAAGGAGCGGGTCATGGACAAGGACATGCTCCTCATCAGCGACCCTCAGGGCGGCGTGGGCGTGGCCGGCGTCATGGGCGGATTGAACAGCGAGATCACCGAAACGACCAAGGCCGTGTTCTTTGAATCCGCCGCCTTCAAAGCCAGCAACATCCGCCGCACCGCTCGCAAGCTCCGCCACGTGACCGACGCCGCGGCCCGGTTCATCAAGGGCGTGGAGCCTGTGAACGCCTATCTCGCTCTGGAGCGGTGTATCGAGCTGGTGAGCGAACTCAACGCCGGGAAGATCGTGGGCGGCACCGTGGATGTATGCGCCGCAGACCTCACCGACCGGGAGATCGACGTGGACGTGAACCACGTGAACCGGATCCTCAACACGAACCTGTCCGGGGAGAAGATGGCGGAACTTTTGGCCACCATCGAGGTCCCGGCCGCGGCGAAGGGCAGCGACCTGCACGTAACTATCCCCCACTTCCGCACGGATATCGAAAGCGGCATCGAAGCGGACGCGGACATCGCCGAGGAGGTGGGCCGGATCTACGGCTTCGACAACATCCCCGCCGTGCTCATGAACGGCGACACCTTCCAGGGAAGCCTCGGACGGGAGTTCCAGGCCGAGGACAAGGTGAAGGACGTGCTGGTGGCCTGCGGGTGCCTGGAAATGTACAACTACAACTTCACCGGCCCCGCCGCCCTAAAAGCCCTGTCCTTCGCCCCGGACGACGAGCGAAACCGCGCTGTGAAGCTCCTAAACCCCTTCGGCGAGGACCAGAGCCTGATGCGGACCACCCTCTACATGGGCATGCTGGACTCCGCAGCCAGGAACATCCGTCGCAAGACCGGCTACGGCCGGTTCATGGAGGTGGGCAACGTCCACTTCGATCTGGGCGGCGACCTGCTCCCCCGGGAGGAGAAGCGGATCGGCCTCGTGTTCTTCGGCGAGCAGGAGAGCTTCTATACCCTCAAGGGCGTCATCGAGACGGTGCTGAGCCGCTTCGGCGTGAAGGACGCCCGGTACGTGAAGAACGACATCGCCTGCTTCCAGCCGGGCCGCCGGGCGGACGTGCTGGTGGACGGGAAGAAGCTGGGCGAGCTGGGCCAGATGCACCCCGACGTGCTCTCGGCCTGGGACGTGCCCGGACCCATCTACATGGCGGAATTGTCCTTTGGGGAGATCCTGGCCCTGTCCGTGGACACCCCAGCCTTCCAGCCTCTGCCCCGGTTCCCCGTGGTGAGCCGGGATCTGGCCATCGTGGTGCCGGAGGACAGCGAAAGCGCCCACTGGATCGAGATCATCGAAAGCGCGCCGGTGGATCTGATCGTGGAGAAGGGCCGTCTGTTCGACGTGTTCCGGGGGCCGGCGGTAGGCCTCGGCAAAAAGAGCCTGGCCATCACCTTCACCCTGCGGGCGGAGGATCACACCCTCACCGACGAGGAGATCAAAAAGGCCTTCGAGACCATCATCCGGGTCCTTGCCGAAAACGGCGCGCCGCTTCGGCAATAATTTCACAAAATACCGCTGGTTTTCGACAAAAAACCGTTGTATACTGTACACAGAATTTAAAGGGAGGTTATTTATTCTATGAAGTATTGTCCTCATTGCGGCGCTGAGATCGCCGATGACGTTCGTTTCTGCCCCACCTGTGGCAAGGAGACCGTGATCGTGGTGAACAACACCGATCCCCAGTTCGATCCCCAGGATATCGCCGACAACAAGATGCTGGCCATGCTGGGCTATCTGACCATGGGCATCCTGCCCATGATCGGCGCCCGGAACTCCGCCTACGCCATGCACCACACCAACCAGGCCCTGTGGCTCTTCATCGGGTCCATGCTCTGCGGCCTCGTGTGTATCGTCCCCATCCTGGGCTGGATCGTCGCCGGCGTCGGCGGCATCTTCCTGCTGGTGTGCGAGATCATCGGCATCATCCGCGCTCTCAAGGGCAGCGGCGCCTACCTGCCCTTCGTCAAGGGCCTGCCCGTCATCATTAAGTAAGGGGCTGAACTATGAAGCTGTGTCCCTATTGCGGCAGCGAGCTCAATGACGACGCCAAGTTCTGCGGCGAGTGCGGCAAGCCTCTGCCGGAGGATGCGCCTGCGGTCGCGGAAGCGCCCGTAGAGCCAGAGGTCCAGGAGACTGCACCGGAGGAGCCCGCAGCGCCTGCTGAGGCTGCGGCGCCCGCTGAGCCTGCGGCGCCCGCCGAGTCCGTGATCGCGCCGACGGAGCCGGTGATCGTCCCTGCGGCGCCTGTGGCGGAACCGGCCCAGGATTTGCCCGTTATCACCCAGATGCCGCCCAAGAAACAGATGCTGTCCACGTTCCAGTACGTGATTCTTACCATGCTGTTCTCCATTCCGGTGATCGGCCTCGTCTTCCTGTTCATCTTCGGCGCGGGCCATCCCAGGAACGGGAGTCTGAAGCGGTTCTCCGCAGCGCTGCTGATACTGCGGCTGGTGTTCTGGATCGCGGTGCTGGCGCTGCTGATCGTGGCCATGGTGAAGAACGGCCGCCTGCTTTCCGACGCTCTCGGACAACTGGTCCCGGCGGTGGAGAATCTGCTCAAGGCCATCTTCGCCTGATTCCAAACCTGATAAAGACGCCCTGCGCGGGGCGTCTTTTTTTGCCTTGCGCCTGCCCGCCCCCTGTGCTATACTGCCGCCATGGAAAAGAAGCAGACTTCTCCGTCCCTGTGGACCAGGGACTTCACCATCATCACCGTCGGCAGCGTGATCTCCATGTTCGGCAACGCCATGGCGGGCTTTGCCATCAGCCTGTTCGTACTGGATTATACGGACACGCCCCTCTACTACGCGCTGTACGTGTTCCTGTACACCCTGCCCCAGCTCCTTGCGCCGCTGATCGCCGGACCCCTCATGGACCGGTTCAGCCGCCGCAAGACCATCTTTAGCCTGGATTTCCTGTCGGCGGGGCTATATCTGGGGATCGCTCTGTCCCTTCAGTTGGGCCTCATGCGGTTCTGGCTCCTGGCGGTGTTCACGCTGATCATCGGCACCGTCCACAGCACCTACCAGGTGGCCTACGAGAGCTTCTATCCCATGCTCATCACCGAGGGGAACTTCTCCCGGGCCTACTCCATCGCCGGGACGCTGGAGACCCTGAGCGCGGTCATGATCCCCATCTCCCTGTTCCTCTACAAGCAGTTCGGCCTGTCGCCGCTGCTGCTCTTCAACGGGCTCTGCTTCCTGGGCGCAGCCCTGTGCGAGACCCGGATCTCCGACGTGGAGAAGCAGAAGGGTCTGTGCGGCGCGGCGGACTACTCCCTGTCCGCCTACTGGACCGACGCCAAGGAGGGAGTCAAGTACCTCTGGGCGGAAAAAGGCCTCCTCTGCATTACCCTGTATTTCATTTTCAGTGCCTTTGCCAACGGCGCCTCCAACGTCATCACCCTGCCCTACTTCAAGTCCGCTTTCGAGAACGGGGAATGGATTTACATGACCACCTGGGGCTTCTCCGTGGTGGGCCGGGGTATCGGGGGGCTTTTGCAGTATAAGATCAAGTACCCCGCCGCCATCAAGTACGCGGTGGCCTTCGCCGTCTACTGCGCCGTGAACATCCTGGAGGGAACGTACCTCTTTCTGCCCGTGAACGACATGCGTCTCGCCTGCTTCCTGGTGGGGATCTTGGGCGTGACCTCCTACACCATCCGTTCCTCCGCCACCCAGTCCTACGTGCCCCACGACAAGAAGGGCCGGTTCAACGGCGCGTTCATCATGCTGACCACCTCCGGGTCCCTCCTGGGCGAAGCGCTGGCCGGAGCCTGCACCGCCTTTCTTCCCATGCGGAC
>JAZRUD010000255.1:0-2319 GCA_045652385.1 Clostridia bacterium | reverse complement strand
ACCCCGTCCGCGGGGTCGAACCGGTCCTTGAGAAAGGCGATAGCCGTTTGGGCCAGCAGCGCGGCGTGCTGGGCGTTCTTCCCCGCAAAGGGCATGGCCCCCGCGTGAGCGCCCACGCCCGTATAGACCGCCTTCAGGATGACGAAGCCCTTGAGGGTGGAGCCCACGTCGAACCGGCAGCCCGGCTCCCCGGAGGCGTGGCAGGAGAGCACGCAGTCCACGCCGCCGAAGACGCCGCGGGCGATCATGTCCTGCTTGCCGGAGGGGTATCTGACCAGGCCCTGCCGGATCAGTTCCTGCCGGTACTCCAGGTCGATCATCTCCTCCGCCGGGGTGAAGATCACCTTCAGCGTGCCCTTCAACGGCTCGTCCCGCATGGCTTCGATGAGGGCCAGGGCCGCCGAGGTCTGGAGGCTGTGGCCGCAGGAGTGGATGCAGCCCGCCCCCGCTTTTCTGGGCAGGCCGTCCATGTCCGCCAGGACCGCCGCCACGGGCTCCCCCCGGCCCAGGGTCACCATAAGGCCCGTATAGCTGACGCTCTCATAGGGAACGCCCCAGCCGTCCAGCCATTCCCGGATCATCCGGTTGGTCTCGAACTCCCGATACCCCAGCTCCGGGGTGCGGAAAAGGGCGCGGCTCCGCGCGATAACGGCGTCCGCGTGATCGTCGATCTTCCTGAAGATGCGCTGTTTTTGCTCGTTCATTCCCATGTCAGGCAGGTGCCCGCCCCCACTTCCTCGATGTGCATTCGGTTTCCCATGGCCACCTTCACGGAGAGGGCCGTGCAGTGGCATGGATAGAGATACGGGATATCCTCCCGTTCAAGGTATTCGATGATGCCCGCCGACCGCCCGTCCATCTGCCGCAGGTGGAAGCCGCCGATCACGCCCATGACCCGGCTCCGGCCGGTGACCTTCTTGGCCTGCTCGACGATGTTGCTGATGCCGCTGTGGGAGCAGCCGGTGATCACGTAGACCCCCTCTTTGCCCCGGTAGGCCAGGGCGGTGTCGTCCGGGGTGAAGACGGGGCCGTCCCCCTCCCGCAGGGTCTCGTCCTGATGGTCGGGGAACACCCGGGGGATGGCGCCGAGGTAAAAGAGGTTTTCCGTCAGGGCCAGGGGCTCCGCCGTGAGGCACAGATCGAAATACCGCTCCACCGTCGCCCGGGAATAGGGGCAGCCGATGAAAAGCCCCCGGGACACCAGCCGCCGGAACAGGGCCGGATGGGCCACCAGCCTGGGCTTGGGCCCCTCCGTAAAGAACGCGTCGAGGCCCTTGGTGTGGTCGTCGTGGCAGTGGGACAGGACCACCCCGTCCACGCTGCGCCAGTCGAGGCCCAGGGCTTCGGCGTTCTTCGCGAAAATGCCGAAGTAGCCCGTGTCCAGCAAAAACCGCTTCCCCTCCGCCTCCACGAGGCAGGAGAACCCCGGCTCCCCCAGCAGATACTGGTCGATCAACGTGTTGTTGTCGGATAAGATGGTCAGTTTCATAGGTACAGTATACCATACCCCGGCGCTCGACGCCATAGGCCGCCCGCGGTTTTTCTGTGTCCGTTCTGCATAAAGTGCGGCTCTACTCGCTCCAGGTCCCTATGCGGCTCATGACGCCCTCCAGTTCCGGCAGGGTCAGATCCGTGCTGGCTATGTGGACCGTGAACAGCTCCGAAAAGCCGTCCAGAAAGGCCGTGCCGTCCGTGGCGCTGCCGGCATAGAGGGTCAAAGGGCCGTCATACCGGATCTCGGATTCGATCTCAAAAGCCTCCCGGGCGTCCGTGCCGGTGCCCCAGAGGACGTTGGGACCGTAGATGTTCTGGATCAGCACATACCGGCCTCCCTCAGGCGTCCGATACACGGTCAGGACGCGCAGTATTTCGCCCATTTTCTCATACTCGAAAGAAACGGTCTCGTCTTCGGAGATCAGGATCGGGAACCCGCTGACCGCCGCCAGCGCCCCGGGGGAATCCACCGTCTCGGGGATCAGGGAGAAATCCAGGGCGCGGGCCGCCTCGCTGGGGACTTCGTTCCGAAACTTCAGACTGCTGTCCTCCCAGGCGAGGATCCGCTTCATGCAGCCTTCCAGCTCCGAAAGGGTCATGTCCGTGCTGGTGACCGTCAGGTCGAAATCGTCCCCATAGCCGGTGAGGAAGACACTTCTGTCCGCGGCAGTGCCGGCATAGAGGGTCAACGCGCCGTCGTACCGGATCTCGGATTCGATCTCGACAGCCCCCCGGGCGTCCACGCCGGGGTCCCAGTGCGCTTCGGGGCCGTATATATTCTGCAGGATGTCATAGGTCTGCCCTTCCGCGGTCCGATACCAGGTC
>JAZRUD010000254.1:0-1466 GCA_045652385.1 Clostridia bacterium | reverse complement strand
GAGAACAAGATCCGGGTCCGGCTGTTCCCCACCCGCAGCCACTTCGTGCCCATGGACGAGGAGAGCACCCGCCGGGCGGCCACGTTCCTGTTCTGCGCCCCCAACGGGGTCCAGGTGATGAGCGCGGAGGTGCCGGGGCTGGTCCAGACCTCCCTGAACTTCGCCCAGATCTACACCGAGGACGACGACGTGGTGGCCCGGTTCATGATCCGTTCCAGCATCAACTCCCAGGCGGACGAGACGGCCCGCCGGGTCATGGCCCTGACCAAGGCCCTGGGCGGCACGGCGACGATCCCCTCCGCCTATTCCGCCTGGCAGTACCGGCCCCACTCCCATTTGAGGGACGTGATGACCGACGCCTTCAGGACGGTGTACGGCGTGGAGCCCCGGATCGCGGCCCAGCACGCCAGCCTCGAATGCGGCATCCTTTCGGGCAAGATCCCGGATTTGGACTGCATCTCCATCGGGCCGGACGTGATCAACGTCCACACCCCCCGGGAGCGCCTCAAGGTGGCCTCCACCTGGCGCACCTGGGCGCTGCTGCGGGAGACCCTCAGAAGGCTGAAGTAGGGTCCGGCCGCGGTTGCGCCAAGAGATAAAGAACGAAAAAAAACAGAGCAAAACAATGGGAAGGACGGCCGCAGGCCATACTTCCCATTCGTGTTCTTTTGGGCATTTTTTGCAGGATAAGGGATCAGGTTTCGAACAGATACCGGTACAGCCCCTCCGTCGTGTCGAAATACAGGGGCGAGTTTTCCCGCATAAAGGTCCGGATCTCGGGGATGTCGTAGGCCCAGCCCGCGGCGGCGAAGGGCACGCGGCGCTGTTTGGCCATGTCGTAGCCGGGCTTCAGATCGTCCACCACCAGCATGTCGGCGGGGGAGAGGTCCATGGCCGCCATGAGCCGGTCGAGGGCGAAGGGGCTGGGCTTGCGCTGCTCCCGGGGCAGCTCCCAGCCGAAGACCATGGACGGCTCGGGAAGCCCGTTCTCCCGAAAGTCCCGCAGGATGTTCTGCCGCAGGGAATGGGAGATTACGGCGATGCTGCCGCCCCGCCTGAGCTGCTCCTCCATGATCTCTCCCATGCCGGGGAAGGTCCGGGGCACGTGGGTGGAGACGTACTCCGTCCACACCGCCATCTCCCGCGAAAGCTCCGCCGGGGTCAGGTGCAAGCTTTGCTCGCAGTACTCCAAAAAGCCGGGATGGAAGTTGGCCCGAAAGTAGTCCTCCAGGCTGACGGTGGTCCCCGGCCGCACCTCCTTGAGGAACACCAGAAACGCCGGATGGTGGATGAGCCGGGTGCTGTCCATGACCGTGTCGTCGTGGTCCAGCACCAGGCACTTGTACCTGAGTCGGCTCATGACGCCAGGGCCCGGTCGAGGGCCGCCTTCAGGTGGGCCTTGATGGCCTCGTATCCCTGGAGGGGGGAGCACTCGTAGAGCTTGTCCCCGCCGCAGAACACGGAGG
>JAZRUD010000253.1:0-2469 GCA_045652385.1 Clostridia bacterium | reverse complement strand
ATGGCTACGATCCGACTTGGCCTTCTTTCCTCCGTGGCCGTGTTCAGCAGCATCGAGGAGACGATCGCGGAGCCTCTCGCTTCTCCTACGCCCTTCGTCGCGGCGGCTGCGGTCACGCCCGCGCCGAAACCCACGCTGGACCATACGCCGTCCCCCAGCCCGGTGCCCACGACGCCCACCCCCGAACCCACCGAGACGCCCAAGCCCACGCCCGAACCGGAGATCACGCCCGATGCGGAGCTGACCTTCTATCGGACTTCCGAGGTGTACCACCTGCAGATCATGCTCAAGGCCGTGGATAAGATCACAGCCGTCACAGTCCGCATGGCCGACCGGGGGAACAATGGGGAGACCATCTGGGAGCACGTCCTGACGGAGGACGAGATCAGCATTGGCTGGTATTTTCTCTCCGATTTCAATCTCTATGACGAGGAGTACGTCAAAGCGCATATGGACATGATCCGGCAGGGCTACGAGCCGGACCCCGTCCTGGAGGTCACTTATACCGCCCGTGCCGACGACGGGACAGAGGAGACCGTCGCCAAGCAGGCCGAACCCGCCTATGAGCTGTGGGTCAGCACCCGATACGACCTTGCGGACCCAAGCCAGGACTTCCTCAGCTACTTCATGGAGGAGACCACCTATCCCGACTGCTTCGTGCTTCGCATCGATCCCACGCCCTATGGGGATCTGAATATCTACTATGGGGAGGGCTCGGAGCTTCAGCCCGGAGATGTTTTCGTCACTGTAACGGTGGACGGGCAGCAGATCCCGGCCGACGGCTGCTATCTCGTAAAAACCGAGATCATTCGAGGTCAAGGCACCCTTTACGGATACGCCTTCGTCGTGCCCAGGCCCGAATCCTTCCCGGAGCACGGCAAGGCGGAGGTCACTTTTGGGCGCCGGCTGATCAACTATTCCAACCACACGAAAACGGATATCAAGGTCATCGACTACTGATAAAACCCATACCTGCCGGAAAGGAACGGATCTGCGTCCGTTCCTTTTGCATATGAGCGCCGCCTGAGTCATAGGTTGTACCATGATTTCACGGAGGTGCAACATGCCGATCATCGTGCTGACAAAAAAGAATCTGCTCATCGCCCTCATATGCGTGGCGCTGCTCGTGGGCGGCCTGTTCCTGTGGCTGCGGCTGCGGGATCAGCCGAAGGCGGGGGAGACCGCCTCCGTCATGGCTCAGGTGGAGAATTACGAGCTGAACGTGCTGCCCATGAAGAGCCGGGAGCTGCCGGTGTACGGGGTGGGGCGGAGCGACAATCGGATCGCCCTCACCATCGACGCCGCCTGGGACGCAGACAAGACCCCGTTCATTCTGGACACCCTGGATAAGTACAACGTGAAGGCCACCTTTTTCCTCTGCGGCGTGTGGGTCAAGCAGTACCCGGACTACGTGAAGGAGATCTCTGATCGCGGCCACGAGATCGGCAACCACAGCCTGACCCATCCCCACATGAACCGTATGGACGCCATCGCCATCCAGAAGGAGCTTTCCGACCTGGACGACATGCTCCAGGAGCTGACAGGCAAGCGCAGCACCCTCTTCCGCCCGCCCTTCGGCGAATACAACGACACGGTCATCAAGGCCGCTCACGAGGCGGGTTACGAGGTGATCCAGTGGTCACGGGACACGGTGGACTGGAAACAGGATCGAAGCGCCCAGACCATCCTGGACGGGGTTTTGAAGAAGCTCCAAAGCGGCGACATCATCCTCTGCCACAACAACGGCTATAAGATCGAGACCTATCTCCCCGTGCTCATCGAGACCGCCCGGCAGAAGGGCTTCTCCTTCGTGACCGTCTCTGAGCTGTTGCTGTCCGGCGAGACCTCCATCGACAACAACGGCATTCAGCAGGCGAAGAAGCGGCCCTAAGGGAATATGATCGGCAGCGGGCGGCTATCCTATGCCCATGAGGCAGCGAACGAAGAAAACCATAGCGGCGGGGCTCAGCGCCCTGCTGTTTTTGTGGTATTTTTCTCCGTCCATGACTGCCCTGAGGGACCTGCCCGAAGCAGCGGAGGCGGGAACGGCGACGGCAGCGGGGCCCTGGATTCGGGCCCGGTCTGTCCGGTCCAGCGGGGATGAGCGCCTGTCGGGCGAGGAGCAGACCTACGCCCTCTTCGGCCTGGTGCCTCTCAAAACGGTGCAGACGGCGCCCCGGCTGCCCATCGTGCGGCTGGGCGGCCAGGCCGCGGGCGTGATTCTGTACACTAAGGGCGTCCAGGTGGTGGGCCTCACTGCGGTGGAAACGGCCGCGGGCGCTTTTTCGCCGGCCTCAGCTGCGGGACTGAAAAAGGGCGATGCCATCCTGGCCGTGGACGGCCAGCCGGTGGCGGGGGCGTCGGGGCTCACGAAGCTCCTGCAGGGCAAGACCCAGGTGGACCTGACGATCCTGCGGGAGACGGACGAGCTGATCCTGTCCCTGCGGCCTGCCGCGGAGCGGGACACGG
>JAZRUD010000252.1:0-2526 GCA_045652385.1 Clostridia bacterium | reverse complement strand
GAAGGACGGCATGTAGCGGACGCCGTCGATGATCTCCTTGAGATGCTCGCTGCCGGTTTCCGTATAGAAATAGACCATGTTGAGACCGGCCGCCTTGTAGCCGGCGTTCTGCATCCGTGCGGCGAAGGATTGGGAAAGGGGTGTTCCGATCAGGGTGATGAAACGGGTGTTGATGTCGACTTGCATACGGCGAATCTCCCTTCTATACGTTCTGTCCGTGTGTGCACAAGAGGATGTTCCCAGGGGGAACCGGGATCAAAATGTGATTAAACCGTCTGTCGTCCTCCCGGCGCGAACGAGCGGGAAGGCGGAGAGAAAAGGCCGCGGCCGGCCGAAAAGCCAGACGCACAGAGGAAAAACCAAAGCCTATCGTAGCAATTTCATTTTATACCAGACGCCGTGTTCAATCTAATTGGATATAGCCATCGACCCATCGATTCTGTGCATGGATCGGGTTCCGGGAATGCCCGTTTTGCTGTATTTTCCTGCTTCTTCGCCCTTTTGTATGGTTTGCATTGATTGATTCTATTTGTTCATTGTCATTTTCTATTAGCCATGAAAGGGGCACGGCTTTATGATGAAATCGTCCCATACCCTATTCTTTTTCATAAGGAGGTGTTCTCTGCGATGAATTTTCCTTCCTCCGTGATCCTGTGCGAGGTGGGCCTGCGCGACGGCCTGCAAAACGAGAAGACGATCCTTTCCGTCTCCGATAAGCTAATGCTTTTAGAGGGGATCATCGAGGCCGGGTTCCCGGTAATCGAGGTGGGTTCCTTCATGCACCCCAAGCGGGTCCCCCAGATGGCGGATACCGACGCGCTGTTCAAGGCCATCGGCGATGCGGGGAAGACGGAGCTCAGGGCCCTGATCCCCAACCTGCGGGGCGTGCAGCGGGCGGTGGACTGCGGCTGCAAAAAGGTGAAGCTGAACGTGTCCGCCAGCCGCCAGCACAATTTGAAAAACCTGAACATGACCCCGGAACAGAGCGTGGCGGGGTTTGCGGATTGCGCCGCCGCCGCCAAGGAGGCCGGGATCGAGATTTCCGGCTCCATCTCCATGCCCTTCGCCTCCCCCTGGGAGGGCGTCACTCCGGTAGCGGATGTGGATGCCATCATCGAAGCGTATCTCGCTTTGGGCATCCGGGAGATCTCCCTCTCCGACGCCTCCGGCATGGCCACCCCGAAGCAGGTCTATGAGCTTTGTTCCCACGTGCGGGAAAAGTTCCCCTCCGCTGTATTCTGGCTCCACTTCCATAACACCCGGGGCATGGCCATGGCCAACATCATCGCCGCCATGGACGCGGGCATGATCCGCTTCGACACCTCCCTGGGCGGCCTGGGCGGCTGTCCCTTCGTGCCGGGCGCCGCGGGCAACATCTCCACCGAGGACGTGCTGCATATGTGCGACGAGTCCGGCATCGAAACGGGCATCGACCTGAAGAAGATCATGGCCCTGTCCAGGAAGCTCCCCGGTCTCCTGGGCCACGATCTCGAAAGCTACGTTCTCCGCGCCGGCCGATCCTGCGACCTCATCCTGGAGTGATCCAATCCCCCCTTCCCATACTATCGATCAGGAGGTAATTATGAGCAGAAAGTATTCCCTGGCTTATCTCACCATTCCCGGCACCGCCCCGGTGGATCAGATCCGCATCGCTGCAGAGGCCGGATACGACTTCGTGAGCCTGCGCACCATCCCCATGCACCTGCCCAACGAGCCGGAGTTCCTCATGCACAAGGACGACGCTCTCTTCAAGGCCACTGCCGCCGCCCTGAAGGAATACGGCATGAAGGTGAACGACATCGAGCTGGCCCGGATCCGGCCGGACCTGAATCTGGACGAGTTCGCCCCCGCCTTCGAGAAAGCGGCGGAGCTGGGCGCCACCGACGTCCTGGGCAGCGTCTGGTCCCGGGACGTGGGATACTACATGGAAGGCGTGGCGAAGGTCGCCGACATGGCGAAGGAATACGGGCTTTGCTACAACGTGGAGTTCCTGCCCTGGGCCGGCATCCGGAACCTCCAGGAAGCGATCACCATGGCCGACACCCTGCAGCGGGACAATCTGTTCATCATGGTGGACACCCTCCACGCCGGCCGCGCCGGCGTCACCGCGACGGAGCTGCGGCGCACGGACAAGAAGTATTTTAGGTTCATGCACATCTGCGACGGCCCCGCCGGTCCCGATGGCGATCCGGTCCTAGATAACATCAAGGACCCGCTGATGCTCTACACCGCCCGGGAAGCCCGCTACTACGTGGGCGAGGGCGCCATGGACGTGGCCGGGCTGGTGGGTGCCATCCCCAACGTCCCCCTCAGCATCGAGCTGCCGAACCTGAAGGAGATGGCCGCCCGCGGGGCCCTCGGCCACGCAGCCCGCTGCCTCGAGACCGCCAAGGCCTACTTCGCCGCCCACGGGGTGGAGTAAAGCGCAGGGCCCGACAAAAACGCTGACGACAAAAAAGCCCCGGATCTCCGGGACTTTTTCTCATGGAGGCCTTCCCTGTCGACGAGGGGCGCGGGCCCTTATTT
>JAZRUD010000251.1:0-8976 GCA_045652385.1 Clostridia bacterium | reverse complement strand
GGAAGGATGTTGTCGCCGTGACGGCGGGCGCAACCAACAGCTTCGGCATAAAGGCGGACGGCACCGTGGTGGCTGTGGGCTCCAACGGGTCCCGCCAATGCAACGTGGCTGACTGGACGGATATCGTGGCTGTGGCCGCCGGTGCGACCCATACGGTAGGGCTGAAAGCGGACGGCACCCTGGTGGCTGCGGGCTCCAACAGCTACGGTCAATGCAACGTGTCCGACTGGAAGAATATCCTCGTGCCGGGCTTCGCCCTTGCGCCCCGGGATCCCCAGGTGGCCGCCGCCCTCCAGAAGATCGAACATCTCAGCAGCGTCCATATGGATCTGTCCTTTTCCATGGACATGACCATGCAGGTCCACGCCCAGGGCTTTGACATGAGCTCCGTGATGAAGATAGATATGGCCCAGGGAGTGGATGTTCAGCAAGACCCCCACCTGGTCAAGGGGGAGATCCGGACGGACATGACCATAGGGCCGGAGCAGGAAACCACCACCGACCTTATGTATTTGGATCTGACCGGCGAAACGCCCGTCTGCTATCTCTCCCTGGACGAAGGCGTTACCTGGTTTGAAGATGCTCTGTTGGCCGACGCGGTTTGGACTGAGGATTTCTTTGAGATCCTGCGCCACGCGGAGGACCTCCAAAGGACGGGCGCCGAAACGCAAAACGGCAGGACGGTGACCGTATACTCCGGCGCGGTGGCGCTGCCCTATGCCTGGCAAAGCATATCCTTGCTGGATACTCTGGAGGACTTTTTCGCCGCCGATGAAGAGGCGTATCTCTCCGAATCAAGAAAAACGCCCATCACCATATGGATCGACGACGAATCCGGCTTCCCCGTGTACTATGCCATGGACATGACCGACACATACAGGGAGCTGATCTCAGCCTCCGCAGAGGAGATGCTGACTGACGAAGACAGGCTGACCAACATCCAAATGGACATCGCCGCCCTCAAAATAGAGTGCGCCTTCTCCCAGTTCGACAGCGTGCCTCCCATCGTTATCCCGGAAGCGGCCCTGTCCTCAAGCAGTCAGAAACCGCCGCAGCAAAAGGTGAGCGCCTGATCCCAGGGCCTGATTCCCGCCTTGACAGCGGTTTTTTCCCATAGTATAGTAAAATATACTAAAAGTCGCTCCTCAAACGGGCGGGCGGCAAAAGGAGGACCCCATGAAACGTCTCTTATCTTTGACCCTCGCTCTGCTGATGGCGGTGGCGCTGCTCGGCGTAAGCGGCGCGGTGAACTACGCCTACGCGGAAGGCGATGGCGAGGAACCGGCCGAGACCGCCGAACCGGTCAACCCCTACCTGGGCCTCTGGCAGATCACCGGCCAGCAGGAGGGCGAAGAATACACCCCCCTGACGGAGGAGGAAGGAAAGATCTACATGGACTTTCTGCCCAGCGGCGCCATCTATGCCGTCATGTTCGACGGGGAGGACGCTGACGACGATTACCTGGCCTATGCGGTGACCGGCGAGAACACCCTGAACCTGTTCGAGGGGGACGATGAGGCCATTCCCGCCACGTACGATCCGGAGACGGGCGTCATCACCGTGACCTTCGAAGACGACGACGTTACTTTCCTGACCTTCCTGGAGCGGGTCGCGGAGGAGCCCCTGCCGGACATCCGGGCTTTGGTGGATCATTCTGAGGAGGAGCAGACCTACTACGGATATCTCATGATCAACGGCGAGCAGTCCGTCAGCATGCTGGAAGTCCTGCCCGCCATGGGCATGGATCCCGAGGATTTCTACCTCACCCTGAATCCTGACGGCACCGGTTACCTCCAGTTCGGCGACGAAGAAGCCGGCGGCGAAATCACCTGGACGGAGACGGAGTTGACCGCCGAGGGTGAAAGCGTGCCCTATACCCGTCAGGGTGACCATATCCAGCTGGTCGTAGAGGGCACTCTCATCGAGTTCGCTCCCGAGGGTGAGGTGGAAGCCCTGCTGGCGATGCAGGGAGCCCCGGCGGGCGCAAACGAACCCATCGAGTTCACGGAGGAGGACGTCATCGGCAGCTGGGAATTCACCAAGGGCAAGACCATGGGCATCGAAGTCTCTGCCAGTCAGACGGGCCAGGCCATGTCCCTGGTGCTCAAGGAGGGCGGCAAGGCTTCCATGACCACCAACGGGAATCCCAACGACAGCCTGGAATGGCGGATCGAGGACGGCGTCATCGTCCTGGGCGTGGGCACCTATGAGGCCTTCCGCATCTCCTACGACGGCACCGTGCTGATCCTCAACACGATGGGTGTGGACATGATCTTCGAGCGGGTCGACTGATCCCGAACGCACGCGAAAAGAGAGCCCTGCAGGGCTCTCTTTTATTGTGGTTCCGTGTCTCTGTTTTACAGATAGTCCGTGGCGCAGGTTTTCAGGCTCGCTTCCATAACAATCAATCGCCGCTTGACAGCAAAACTCTCTCCAATCTGATTAGTGTGCTCGAAATTGCGGCTATTACCTGCACAAACCACGATCCTGACTGTGATAGACAAACATATAGCAGATCATCCTTGCGAAATCTTGTTCAGGAACAAACATAGTGTGATCGAATCGATCGCAGCCTGAGCCAGAAGGAGCAAACTTGAATGCATGCTGATCACATAGTCAGACGGATCTTTCAGATTACAATCGAAGCGGGAATCAGCAAAGAGTTCTTTTCCGTGGGGGAGTATGCTTGTGCACCGCCATGCCGCGACAGCCACTTTTCAGGCAAAGAACAATCGCACATGGATCCTGGAGTACTACGCTTACAACATATGCTGTTGGCATATGCGAATAAGCCCTACACAAGGAACGAAACGCTATATATAGAGCGACACATTGCATTAGGCGAGCTGCTACCTTTGCTCGAAACCCGTCCCCTGGCGTTTTTCGTTAGATTAGCTGTTTGTCAGGAGAAATAGTGAATCAATAGAGAAGGATCACCCGAAGTTGACGATGACTTCATTGATATCAGGGTCCGTGAACCAATCTATGGGAACGGTCCAGGTGAGTCTGGTTTTAAAGCCAACGGCGTCGCCCAGGCGGACGGTGGCTTCCCTGGAGGCATCCTTACAGTCGTTCAGGCTTTGGAGGATGTTCGCTTCCAGTGCGGAAAGTTCCTGGTCCGCAGCCTTGTTTTCCTCCGTCCAATTCTTCTTGTTGTTCTTCTTTTCCCGCCAGGGAGCGGCGGCGTAGCGGGCGGCCAGGGTGTCTGTGGCGCTGTCTATGCTTTCCTTCAGGGCGGCGTAGGCCCGGTAGCATTCGCCGTAGAGGGAGATCTGTTCCTCGGTGAAGGATTGACCGCCGTCCTTCAACTCCTGAACGTAGGTCAGCACCTTTTCTGCCTGACGCATATACTTCATGGCGGAGAAGCCTATGGTGTGGAGCCAGCGCTCGTATTGCCGGGTGCTGATGCCCACGGGCTCCGCTTCGATGCCGAACACCTCCCGGATGATGTCGATCCGGTTCTGCTGATCCACATAGGCGTACCGCCATTCATATTCGACCTCGCCTAAATCTCCAAACATGGACCGTGTCTGGATTTTGCTGCTGTCCAGATTGGCGGCGTAGTTGGCCAAGGCCGTGGTCTGGCTCAGGGTGGTGTTGGTGTAGATGCCGCTGTTGGCGGCGTTGATCAGGGCAGGGATATGGGAAAGCTTTCCCTCATTCTTCAGCTTTTTGAAGATGGCCACCATCATCCGTCGCTGCCGGGCGGTGCGGGAGCTGTCCAGGCCGTCCGCCTGATTCCGAATGCGCAGATACCCCATGACCGCGTCCCCGTCCAGATGGTGCATACCCTTGCCGTAGGAGCGTTTGCCGTTCATCGAAGTGAACCACTGGTCCACATCATAGTCGATGCCGCCGATGGCGTCCACGATGTCGATGACCGCCTGGAAGTCCAGGCCGTAGTAGTAGGGGATGGAGATGCCGCCCATCCATTCCTCCGCTGCTCGACAGGTCAGCAAAAAGCCCTCCGACAGCTCGTCGGATTTGCCGGCGGGCCGTCTCCAGCCCCCCAGACCCACGTTGAACACGCCGTTGAGCTTGTAGTATCCGTAGTAGCCGGGAGCGGTGGTCAGGGTGTCCCGGGGCAGGGAGATGAGGTCCACCTTGCTCTCGTCGAAGTTGATGGCGATGAGCATGATCGCGTCCGTATGGGCCATGGTGCCGCTGGTGGTGCCGCCGTATTCGTCGGCGTCGATGCCCATGAGCAGGATGTTCAGCCGCTCCGCGGGCTTGGGCGTGGGTGTAGCTTCCGGTGTGACGGCGGGGACAGGCGTCGTTTCCGGCGCCTGCGAGGGGGCGGAGACAGCTGTTTCCGGCTCAGCCGTGGGAACGGCGGTGTGTATGGGGAAAGCCGGGGCCAGGATGGTCGCCTGGGGGACAGCTGTGGCGGAGGGAGCATCGGCGAACAGGGACGCCGGTTGCTTCAGTATCCGGTATGCGTGCCAGCCGCCCAGGCCCAAGCCCATCAGCACCAACCCAAGCAGGGTCCACAGCACGATTCGGCGTGTTTTCTTTTTCTGAGGAGGGGGAAGATCTTTTCGAGCAGCTTTTTTCATATCGTAACCTTTCGTCGGATCGGCTGCTTCCTGTGGGGCAGCTTTTTTATTCGATGGGGGCAGTATAGCATCCCGTACGGGAGAAGACAACGGATTTCATAGTAATGTTACATAGTTAGCAGGGATTCCCAATTTAGCCCTGGGCGTCGCGTCTGTGCTCCGTCACGGCAGCAGCCCGGCCCGCTCCATCTGCACCACGGCGTCATAGTCGAAGGGCTCGGTGGCGATGGGGGGGAAGTTCTCCTCATGGAACCGCCAGAAATAGGGCTTGACCTTGCACTGCTGGTTGGTCCACATGAAACACCGGTGCTTGTGGACGCTGGTGATCAGGGGGTCGTAGTGGTACCAGCCGGTGCCGATGTTCACGATCACCCAGTAGTGGCGGCTGGCGGAGCTCTTGGGGGTCACGCTCATATAGGGCACCTGCAGCTGGTCCAGCAGCGCCCGGGTCAGGGAATACACGGTGAAGCAGTCCCCGCGTCCGTCCTCGTAGCCCCGGACGGCCTCCTGACGCCAGTCATTTTTGTTGGAGGAGCCGGTGTAGCGGACCCGGCCCCGCACGTAGTCGAAGACGGCCTTGAGCTTTTCGGCGGTGACCATGTCCGGCGTGAGGATCTGATCCAGGATGGACCGGGACATCCGGCGCACCTGTTCGTCGGTGACGGTGGGCTCCACCAGGGTATAGGTGCAGGTCTTGACGGCGGTGTTGCCGCTCTTGTCCGCGGCAGTGTAGGTGACGGTGTATTTGCCCTTTCGGGAGAGGATCACCTCGCTCTCCACGGTCACGTCCACCCGCCCGTCCACGTCGTCTTCGGCGTAGGCCTCCGCCAGGTAGGCGATGGGCTCGTTCACATAGCCGGTGCGGTTCACCACCCCGTAGAGGACGGGAGACGTACGATCCACGGCCAGGGTCAGGGGGAAGGAGGCGGTGGCTTCGTTTCCTGCGGCGTCCACGGCCCGGACGGTGAAGGTCTGGGGCTGATCGCTCCCGGGGTCGGGAGCCTGGACGAAGGACAAAGCAGCACCGGTCACGTCCTCGGCGTCCACCAATTCCTCCGGCGCATATTCGTGGCGGGTATGGAAGGGCCCCCCCTTAAGGGTCAGCAGGGGGGCCACCGTATCCTCGACGGTCACCATGGCGATCTCCGTCCCGCCGGTCAGCCGGACCCGGACGGGATAGGTCCCGGGCACGTTGGCCAGGAAGCCTTCCGGCTCAGCTTCGGGTCGATGGAGGTCCGCCCCGGTGAGCAGGCCGTTCTTCGCCTCCACGGTCACCCGCCCCAGGGAGGAGTAGAGGACCTGGGCGGGCACGTCGGCCGCGTTGCCGCCGGCGTCCGTCACCCGGATCAGGATGTCCTGGATCTCCCGGCTGCTCGGGTCGGGGGCGACGGCAAACGAATACGTAAGGTCTGTTTCGTCGGTCACACCGGACAGATACGCTTCCGGCGCGGCGTCCTCCCCCGGTGCCAGGACCAGGAGCTGTCCCGTGCCGGCGGGGGCCACCGTATCCCGGATCGCCAGGGTGGTGGTGAAGACCCGGTCGTTTTCCGGGCACCGGACCCGCAGAACGTATTCTCCGGGGGTCCGCATCATCTCGTCCGTGATCGCATCCAGCAGCTCCCCGTGGAAGCCCTCGGTCAGGAAGGGGTCCACCGTGGGGACGGGCGCGCCCGCCTCCAAAGCGACCCGATCCACCGTGGCGCGGATCACAGCCGTCGCCTGCACTTCGCTCACGTTGCCGCTGCCGTCCTCCAGACGGATGACGATCGCCTGCTCCCCGGCTGGGGAGAAGTCGTAGTTCCGGGCGAAACTCACGCCCACCCGGTCTGCGTCCTTAAGATCGGTGATGAACCGGTCCGGCGTGGGTACATAGCCCGAGGGAAAGTCTACCGTCACGGGGGAAGCCGCGGGGGCCACGGTGTCCCGCACGATCAGCAGACAGGGCACCACCCGAAGCCGGGTGATCACCTGCACCGTATGCCGTCCCAGGGAAGCGCTGCTCTCGTCAGCCAAAAGGAAGGCGTCTTCCTCTCGGCAGAAAGCGGTCACCGAAGGCACGCCGTCCCCGTACTCGCCGTAGACCACGGGAGAGACCCCATGATACACCCACAGCGTCAGCACCCCCAGGGCCAGCAAAAAGCCCAGCAGGCACAGCAGGATCGTCCGCCCTCGCTGCTTCGGGGCGGCGCTTTCCTCTCGATTGGGTTGACGGGCGCCTATTTCCATATTTACATCATAGCACGTTCCGGCTTCACCGGCCATCCCGCAGGGAATAGTTCACAAAAATGCAACGGATTGTCCGAAAAAAGAAGGACGGGCAGCGCCGTCCCCCTGAGAATCGGTTTGGTTCTGAGTGTCCTACACGGGCATGACCACGGTTTTGAAGAAGGTCTCGGCTCCCTCCTGCCCCAAAGTTCTGGTGAGGGCGGCGGTGGAGGGGTTGCCCTCCCGGACCATCCGCTGCTGAAAGGCCTGAAGGCCGGCCACGTTCTCCGGTTTCACGGGGGCGGCGGCCGCCTGCCGGGCGTAGGCGGTCAGGGCGTCCAGAGCCATCTGATCGAGACGCGCCTTGTCCCCGGTCTTGATGAGGGAGCCCGCCATGCGCTCCTGCACGTACCAGGCGGGCTTTTCGGCGTAGTCCGCTACGTCGGCGTAGGGGGCGGAGGCGGCCAGGATCAGGTCCTTGTCAGCCCCGTCGGCGGTACAGTCGTAGTACTCCACGTAGCAAAGGTGCTTCTTGCCCATGTCCATGGTATCGATGAGCAAAAAGGGCACGTTCTTCCCGGAGCCGGGGGTCACCACCACGGTCGAGAGGTTCATGAGCCCCAGCATGGCCCGGGTCTTCAGCACGCACAGGTTCCCCAGACCCTCCGCCTCGTACTGCTCCAGGCGGAAGCGCATCATCAGGTTCCCCATGGTCCGATACTTCTCGGGCGTGATGTCCTTCAAAACGAACTTTTCCTTCAGAACAGCGACCGCGTCCATGCCGATCACCTCCTCATTCGATACCAAGTATAGTCTTTTCGGCCCAAAAGCGCAAGGCGGGCTCCTCCGTTCAGAGGGGCTCGCCGATAATATATCTTTATCCCATCAGCTCCTGCAGCGTCCGCACGTATTCGTCGGGATGCTTCATGGAGAACTCCCCATGGGCAAGGCCGGGCAGCACCGTCAGCTCCGAATCTGGGATCAGCTGTTTTAACCGTTCCCCGGAGCGCCGCATCCGCCGGATCTCCTTCCCGCCCACGACGACGCGGGTCTTCGCCTGCACCCGCCGCAGGCTCTCCTTGGCTGCGTAGCCGCTGCTCTCCTCCAGGAAGCGGATCATGTCCGCCTTTTCGATGGCGCAGGTGTCCCGATAGTAGTCCTCGAAGAGGTCCGGCGGCATCTTGAGATACCCGAACTGAAGCTTCGCGAACCATTTTTGCCGAATGAGGCCGTAGCTCATGCCGAAGACGGGACGGATCGTGGCCTTCGTCAGGCGGTCGGGGATCACCGCCGCGCTCTCGATCAGGGCATAGCGGCACAGGTCCGGCCGCCGGGAAAGGGCTTCCACAAGGATTTGTGCCCCCAGGGACAGACCGCCGATCAGCAGCGCCTGCCCGCCCAGCTCCCCGTCCACATAGTCGATCAGCTGCCGGGCGGCGTCCTCCACGGCGGTGAAGGTACCGTCGCTTCCCGCGTGCCCCGGCAGCAGGGGCAGCACCACATGGTAATCCCCCTGCAACAGCTTTGCCGCGGCCCGATAGTTCCACCAGCCCAGTCCGCCCCCGTGGAGGAGCAGCACGACCTCCTGGTTCTCTTTTCCGAATTCCACGCAGCGCATATGGATCCTTTCTCAAAAAAGAACCGGAGGGGCGAAAGCCTTCTCCGGTTTTCCTGAATATTTACTCTTCCACGCCCTTGAGCAGCGATTCCGTCAGCTTGTCCAGCCAGGGCCCTTCGTAGAGCTCGATGAGGCCCGCGTCCACGGCGGCGGACAGCTTGGGCTGGATGGGGATGCGGGCGACTTCGGGGATGCCGTTCTTCTCGGCGATCTCTTCGAGGCGGCTCTCGCCGAAAAGGAAGTGCTTCTTGCCGCAGTCGGGGCACTCAAAGTAGGAGAGGTTCTCCACGATGCCCACGATGGGCACGTTCAAAAGTCCCGCCATCTTCACGGCCTTCTCCACGATCATGCCCACCAGCTCCTGGGGGGAGGTAACCACCACGATCCCGTCCACGGGGATGGACTGCATGACGGTCAGCGGCACGTCGCCGGTGCCCGGGGGCATGTCCACGTACAGCACGTCCACGTCCTTCCAGACCACGTCGGTCCAGAACTGTTTCACCGCGCCGGCGATGACGGGACCCCGCCATACCACGGGGGAGGTCTCGTCGGGGAGGAGCAGGTTGATGCTCATCATCTGGATGCCGGTCTTGGACT
>JAZRUD010000250.1:0-1984 GCA_045652385.1 Clostridia bacterium | reverse complement strand
CCCGCTTGGCCTCCGACTTCTGCCACCCGGCGGATCACGTGCTCCAGGGCTTCGGGGTAGAACTCATACTCCATCTGGGTCAGCTCCGCGCCCTGAGGAGCCGGCAGCTGGCCGGAGGGGCCGTAGAGGGTGCGGGTGTAGTTCTGAACGCCCAAAAAGTCGTCGCCCTGGACATACGGCAGATAATGGCGGAACTCCTCGTCCCAGGCGGCCTCAGCAAAGGTTTCGCCGCCGGGCTGCGCTTGCAGATCGTGAAGGGACAGGGTGATGCCCACCCGGATGTGGGGACAAAGGGCTTTGATGGCCGCTTTAGCCGCCTGATGGGCCCGGAAGACCAGCTCGTCCCCCGCAGGAGTCCGGGCGGAGACGAAGGTGTGGGGCTGAGGCGTGCCGAAGATCTGGGCGTTCTCCATGGCGGCCAGCTTCATGTTCTCCATCATCTTCTCGAAGTTCATGCCCACCTGGACCTTGCCTTCGGCTTGTTTGGCGCCGGAAGCCGCGGCCTTTTGGGCCTGCTCCGCCAGGAGCCTGTAGCGCCTGGAGATAGTGGCGATCTGGAGCCCCATGTTGGCCTCGTTGATGGTGCAGATATAGTTGAGTTCGCTGCCCAGCTGCTCTGTTACATAGGCGGCGTAGCGGCGGAAGTATTCGATGGTGCTTTCGGCTTCCCAGCCGCCCTTTCGGATGAGCCAGACCGGGCTGGTGAAGTGCATAAGGGTTACCACCGGCTCCACGCCGTGCTCCCGGCAGCAGCGGATGACGCTGCGATAGTGCTCGATCTCCTGCTCGTCGAACTGCCCCTCTTCGGGCTCGATCCGGGCCCATTCGACGGAGAACCGATAGGCGTTCAAGCCCGCCTTTGAAAGCAAGGCGATATCCTCCTCGTAGCGGTGGTAGTGATCGCAGGCGTCGCCGCTGGGCTCGGTGAAGCTGGTGTGGGGCATCTGCTCCTGCAGCCAGTAGTCGCTGTGCGTGTTGTTGCCCTCCACCTGGTGGGCGGCGGTGGCCGCACCGATCATGAATCCTTTGGGAAAAGCCATTTTCTTTCCTCCTTATAGGTTGATCTCGTAATGATAGCTGCCCTTCTCCACTTCGTGGGTCTGCCCGTCGGGCAGGCGGATCTCAGCAGAAACGGACACGGTGACATCGAAGGTGATCCTATCCTTTTGGTATTTCCAGGCGGAGCGGATAAGGCCCGCCCGGGATGAATAGCTGCCCTTGGCGTGTTTCAGCCGCGGGTCGGGCACCGGGGCCACCAGGACCTTGGCAAAGCCCGGCTCCAGGGGCCGGATGCCCAGGATATATTGATAATAGAACTCGCCCACGCTGCCGAAGGCGTAGTGGTTGAAGGAGACCATGTTGTCGGAGGACATCCTGGTCTCGTTCACCGTGCCGTCAGGCCGGAGGGCGTCCCAGCGCTCCCAGGTGGTGGTGGCGCCGCGCTGCACCTGATAGAGCCATCCGGGGCAGCTCTCGCTCAAAAGCAGGTCGTAGGCAAGCTCGGTCTGGCCGTGGTCGCTGAGCAGCGGCAGCAGATGCTCTGTGGCGAAGAAGCCCGTCTGCATCCCTTCGGTCCGCAGCTTTTGGACCAGCTGTTCAAAGACCTTGTCCCACAGCTCGCCCGGCTCCAGCACGTACCGTAAAGCCAGCACGTAGGCCCCCTGGTAGTCGTCCTTCATGGCGCCATCCGGCTTCACGAAGGCCTTGATATAAGCGGCCCGGGATCGTTCCAGCTGGGCAGCGTACTTCTCCGCGTCCTCCGTTTTTCCGAATCTGCGGGCGGTCTCGCTCATGATGCGCAGATCGTTCACTAAAAAGGCGTTGGATACGGGACCGTTGTGCATGGCCATGTATTTTACGTCCTTGCCCAGGGTGAGCCAGTCGCCCAGGCTGGGCCCCATCCACAGGTCCTTCTTCCCCAGGAGCCCCCCCATGTGCCGGATCTCGCAGTCCACAAAGGCCCTCATGCTGTCGTATTGATCCT
>JAZRUD010000249.1:0-7402 GCA_045652385.1 Clostridia bacterium | reverse complement strand
CAGGACCCCCTGTCCTCTCTGAACCCCATCGTGAAGATCGGCAAACAGATCACCGAGGCCATGCTCCTGAACGCCGACAAGCTCAAGCTCATGTACAACGATCTCATCAGCGACGATCTGATCCGGTACAAGAACACCCTGGCCAAGATGAACATCGCCATCACCACCGAGCAGAAGAAGCTGGACGCGTTCATCGCCGAAACCAAGGCCAAGGAAGGGCTCACCGCAGCCCAGAAGGCTGCCGACAAGGCGCTCATCAAGCAGAAGAAGGCGGAGTTCAAGGCCTTCGAGAAGCGGACCCGGGAGGAGTACATGGGGAAGGCCAAGGAATTGAAGGTCGTCCTGACGGAAACCGAGAAGAAAGCGAAAAAGCAGGTTGCCGAATACAAGGCCCAGGTCACCAACGAGTATAAGCAGCAGAAAAACGAGCTGAAGCAAAAGCTGGCGGCCGCCTCCGGCGAGGAGAAAGCGGCTCTCAAGCAGGAGCTGGCGCAGCTGAAGGTGGACTTCGACAACAAGCTCTCCATCACCAAGGCCGAGGCCAAGCGCCGGGCCCTGGAGATCATGAAGGAGGTAGGCATCTCCGAACCGGAACGCCGCTTTGAGCAGTACCCCTTCGAGTTCTCCGGCGGCATGCGGCAGCGCATCGTCATCGCCATCGCCCTGACGGCTTCTCCGGAGATCCTTATCTGCGACGAGCCCACCACGGCGCTGGACGTGACCATCCAGGCCCAGATCCTGGAGCTCATCAACAAGATCAAGGCCGAACGGAATCTGTCCTGCATCTTCATCACCCACGATTTGGGCGTGGTGGCAAACATGGCGGACCGGGTGGCGGTCATGTACGCCGGCAAGATCGTGGAATACGGCACCGCCGACGAGATCTTCTACGATCCTCGCCATCCCTACACCTGGGCCCTGCTCTCCAGCATCCCGGACGTGGACAGCAAGGAGAAGCTGGAAGCCATCCCCGGCACACCGCCCAACATGATCTATCCGCCCCAGGGCGACGCCTTCGCCATTCGGAGCAAGTACGCCATGAACATCGACTTCAGGGAGGAGCCGCCCTTCTTCAAGGTGTCCGATACCCACTACGCCGCCACCTGGCTGCTGGATCCCAAAGCGCCCAAGGTAGAAATGCCTCGCATCGTCAGCGAGCGTATCCGTAATTCCTTAGAGGGAGGTGCCAAATGAGCAGTTCGTTGGATCAATACAACGTTTCCCCCGAGGAAAAGCCGGAGGAGACCCTGGTGATGCAGGAGGCCCCCGCCACCGATTTCATCTCGGACGAGCACGAGGATGTCCATGATCAGATCGAGTCGCCGGATGAGCTGACCGCCTTCAATCACAAATACAAGATCAACCCGCGGATCAAGCAAAAGCCGGAGCTGCGCAAAAAGAACATACTGCTGTCGGTACGGAACCTGAAGATGTTCTTCTTCTTCGGCAAGGGTGTGAACCGGCAGAAGCTCAAGGCTGTGTCCAACATCTCCTTTGATCTGAAGGAAGGCGAATGCCTGGGCATCGTGGGCGAATCCGGCTGCGGCAAGACCACCACGGGCCGCTGCATCATCCGCCTCTATAACATCACCTCCGGTTCCATTTACTATCGGGGCGTCCGGATCAGCGCAGGCGATCGCTGGAACAAAAAGGAGATCAAGTGGTCCCGCATCCACGCCAACGAGAAGATCAAAGCGTTGAAGAAGGAAGCCCAGGCGGATCCCGCCAGGGCCCAGGAGATCGACGATAAGATCCGGGAGATCGAGGAGAGCGTGCGGGAGATCCATGCGGTCCAGAAGGAAAAGATCAAGCAGATCAAGTTCGACAACGAAAACGTCAGCCGTAAGCTGATGAACGAGATCCAGATGATCTTCCAGGATCCCATCGACTCTCTGGACCCCCGCATGACCGTGGAGGACATCATCCAGGAGGGATTGCAGATCCAGGGCTTCCGCAACAAGGCCGAGAACCACAAGAAGGTGGTTGAGATGCTGGAGACGGTCGGCCTGGTGGAGGAGCACGCCTCCCGGTACCCCCACGAGTTCTCCGGCGGCCAGCGGCAGCGCATCGGCATCGCCCGAGCCCTCATCATGAACCCCAAGCTCCTGATCTGCGACGAGCCTATCTCCGCGCTGGACGTGTCCATCCGGGCCCAGATCATCAACCTCTTGAACGACCTCAAACGGAATCTGAACTTGTCCATCATCTTCATCGCCCACGATCTGTCCGTGGTCAAGTATTTCTGTGACTCCATCGTGGTCATGTACTTCGGCAAGGTGGTGGAGAAGGCCCCCAGCGACGAGCTGTTCAAGAACCCCATGCATCCCTATACCCGGTCTCTGCTGTCGGCTATCCCCAAGCCCAACCCCCGGTCCGAGCGGGAGCGCAAGCGCATCACCTATAACCCCGTTGAGGCCCACGACTATGAGCATGGGGATCTGCCCTCCCTGCGGGAGCTGAAGAAGGATCATTTCGTGTATTGCAACGACGCGGAGTACGAACGGTACGTGAAGGAGCTGAAGGACTGAAGGTGAATGCGATCCGCCGTATCTTCCGCCATTCCTGGAAGCAGTACGCAGCCGCTGCGGGCGTCGCCGTGACGGTCACGCTCCTGTCCCTGCTCAGGGACGGGTTCGCCCTGCGCATCAGCTACTACAACGCCCTGACCATGGCCGGGGCGGTGACGCTGCTGCTGGGACTGCTGCTGATGACGGCCTATTTCGGCGCCTTCGACATCTTTGGCTATTCCTTTTCGACCTTCCGCAGCCGGCGGCGGTACCGCGATCTGTATGAATATGCCGAGGCCAAGAAGGAGAAGCGCCGTCGAGGCGACCGATTCTTTATGCCCTGGCTGATCGTGGGCGCGGTCTTTCTGATCGCAGGACTGCTGCTTCGCATCGGTCTGTAACGAAACAAAACCCTATGGAGCCGCTTTTCTTTCGAGGGAAGCGGCTCACTTTATATATTCGCGCTCCTTATGAAAAAGGCCTTGCGCTTTATGGGAGCCGTGCTACAATGAAACAGGACATATCCGGGAAACAGCCTGCGGCGGCGGGCATAAAGCATACTATTCAGGAGGAGAAAGACATGGCGAATTCGGTGCAGGACATCCTGCGTATGATCCGGGACGAAGGGATCGAGATGGTGGACTTCAAGATGGTGGACATCCACGGCCAGTTCCGCCACGTGACCATTCCCGCGGAGAATTTCAGCGAGGATATGATGACGGACGGCGTGGGCTTCGACGCCTCCAACTACGGCTACGCGGTGGTGGAGAAGAGCGACATGGTCTTCATTCCCGACCTGGACACCGCCTATGTAGACCCCTTCTGCGACATCAAGACCCTGTCCATGACCGGCAACGCCATGATCATCGACTACCCCAAAAACAGGCCGCTGGATCAGTATCCCCGGAACATCGTCCAGGCCGCCGAGAACTATATGCGCTCGACCGGCATCGCCGACACCATGCTGGTGCTGCCGGAGTTCGAGTTTTATCTCTTCGATCAGATCAGCTGGGAGGTGAAGCCCGGCTCCATCCGTATGAGCCTGGACGCCGAGCAGAGCTACTGGAACAGCGTTTCCAACGGCAAGGGCTACGTGGTCCCCTATCAGAGGGCCTATCATGTGGCCAAGCCCCTGGACCGCACCTATGAGTGCCGCAGCGAGATGTGCCTTCGGATGCAGGAGGCGGGCATTCCCGTGAAGTATCACCACCCGGAGGTGGGCGCCTCCGGCCAGTTCGAGATCGAGCCAAAGCTGGGCGAGATGTCCAAGATGGCCGACGCCACCATGCTGGTGAAGTATATCGTCCGCAACACCGCCATGAAGTACGGCAAGACCGCTACCTTCATGCCCAAGCCCGTCTACGGCGAGGCCGGCAGCGGTATGCACGTGCATATGCTTCTCCTCAAGGACGGGGAACCCGTCTTTTCCGATGACAGCGGCTACGCCCATTTGAGCCGGGAAGCCCACTGGTTCATGGGCGGCCTGCTCAAGCACATCGCCTCACTATGCGCCATCACTAACCCCAGCACCAACTCCTTCAAGCGCCTGGTGCCCGGCTTCGAAGCACCCGTGACCGTGGGCTACGCCACCTCTAACCGGAGCGCGGTCATCCGTATCCCCGCCTACGCCAAGTCGCCCAAGCTCCGCCGGTTCGAGATCCGGAACCCGGACGCCACCTGCAACCCCTACTTCTGCTATGCGGCCCTGCTCATGGCGGGTCTCGACGGCATCCAGAACCGGATCGACCCCCACGAGAACGGCTGGGGCCCCTACGATATGAACCTCTACAGCCTGTCCCCGGAGGAGAAGGCGAAGCTCCATCATCTGCCCACTTCGCTGGACCTGGCCTTGGACGCTCTCGAGGCGGACCACGACTACCTCACCAAGGGCGGCGTGTTCCCGGAGCGCCTCTTGAAGAATTTCATCACCGAAAAGCGGAAGGAATGCGTGGAGCTCGCCAAGATCCCTCATCCCGCCGAGTTCGACAAGTATTATAACGCGTAACATATGCACGATATCACTCAATCCATGCTGGAGGACGCCCTCGCCTATGGGCGCGCCTTCATCAGTCAAGGCTGGACGGCCCAGTACATCCCCTATCTTCGCCATGTGGACAGGGATCTGCTGGGCGTGTCCGTCCAGACGATCGACGGACGCCGTCTGTGCGCCGGAGACTGCCAAGTGCCCTTCACCGTCCAGAGCATCGCCAAGGTGGTAGCCCTGGCCTTAGCGCTGCAGGATCGGGGGGAACAATACCTCTTTTCCGGTCGGGTGGGCCTGGAGCCCACCGGGGACCCCTTCAACTCCATCATCCGCCTGGAGACGGGCAAAAAGCCGTACAATCCCTTCATCAACGCCGGAGCGATCGCCGTGGTAGGGGCCATCCAGGGCCGCTGCGGGCCTGAAAAGTTCGAGCGGCTGCTTTGGTATTTCAAACGGCTCTGCGGCTCCGATACCATTTCCCTTTGCAACGAGGCGTACTTGTCCGAGCGGGAGACCGGAGACAAGAACCGGGCACTCGCCTATTACCTGAAGGCCACCGGGATGCTGGAGGGGGACGTTGTGGAGGATTTGGACGTGTACTTTCGCATATGCTCCCTGTACGTTACGGCGGAGGACATCGCTCATTTGGCGCTGGTTCTGGCCCATCGGGGGCTGGACCCGGCTACGGGAGAGCGGCTCATGGCGGCGGAGCATGCCCGGATCATCCGGACCCTTATGCTCACCTGCGGCATGTATGACGGCTCCGGAGAGTTCGCCGTGAAGGTGGGCTATCCCGCCAAAAGCGGTGTAGGCGGCGGCATCGCGGCAACGCTGGTGGACCGCATGGGCATCGGCGTGTTCGGCCCGGCCTTGGACGACCGGGGCAACAGCGTGGCAGGCATCGCCGTGTTGGAGTATCTGTCCAAAGCCCTGGATATTCGGTTGTTCTGAACGTATCAAAGGAGAGGACATGTCATCCTTCGACGAAAAGAGAGAGGCCTTGCGGCAGCAAAAGATGGTGACGGGGAAGAAGCTTTTGAAAAGCGCCCTGTTCCTGGCGGTTTTCCTGGGATTCATGGCCTTGTTCATGGTCCCCATGGGCATGAGCAAAGCCATCAACACCATGATGAACACCGCTTACCGTATTCTGATGGACACGGTGTTCTATATCATGGCTATAGCCGTTTTGGCAGGGGCCCTGTCCGAGATGCTGACGGAGTTCGGCGTGCTGGAACTGTTCAACTATCTGCTCTCGCCGCTGATGAAGCCTCTCTACGGCATGCCCGGCGCGGCGGCCCTGGGGGTCGTTTCCACCTATTTCTCCGACAACCCTTCCATTCTGGCCCTGGCAAAGGAGCAGCAGTACCGCCGATATTTCAAGGCGTATCAGATCCCGGCCCTCACCAACCTGGGCACGGCCTTCGGCATGGGCCTCATCGTCACCAGCTATATGGCTGGCCTTTCTGCCGTGACGGGGACGAGCCTGGGAAAGGCGGTGCTTTGCGGGAACCTGGGCGCGGTGGTGGGCAGCGTGGTCAGCACCCGGATGCTGCTGGGCTTCTCCAGGAAAGTGTACGGCACGGAGACGCTTGCCCTGTCTCCCCGGGAGATGGGCCAGATGACGGACGAGGAGAACAAACCGAAGCCGGGGTTCATGCTGCGGCTCCTTAACTCCCTCATGGAGGGAGGGAAGAACGGCGTGGAGCTGGGCCTCGGGATTATCCCCGGGGTGCTGGTCATCTGCACCGTGGTCATGATGCTGACCTACGGCCCCTCCCCTGACGGGACCTATACCGGCGCGGCATACGAAGGCATCCGGGTGCTGCCGCTGCTGGGCGACAAGCTGCAGTTCCTCTTCAAGCCCCTCTTTGGGTTCACCTCCCCGGAGTGCGTGTCCGTGCCCATTACGGCCCTGGGGTCCGCCGGCGCTTCGCTGGGTATGGTGCCGGAGCTTCTGCGGGAAGGGGCGGCGAGCGCTAACGATATCGCCGTGTTCACCGGCATGTGCATGTGCTGGAGCGGGTATCTTTCCACCCATGTGTCCATGATGGATATGCTTCGCGCCAACGAACTGGTGGGCAAGTCCATCCTGTCTCACACCATCGGCGGCTTTTGCGCGGGTATTGCGGCTCACTGGCTGTTCGTGTTATTATCTCTGTTGTAAATCTATCCCTGCCGCTTTTTGTGAGAAGGGAAGAAAAACCGCTTTGGACGCGTCTATATGAAATACCAATCCAAAAAACCCCATTACGCCTGGGTCGTCTGCCTGTGCGGACTGTGGCTGTTCGTGTGCAATATGGGCCTGTGCAGCAACATCCTGTCGGTGTACCTGCCCTTCATCGAGGCGGGCGGCCTCAGCGACAGCATGGGCAGCGCCATTTTGTCCATCCGCTGCCTATTTTCTTTCGCCGTGACCTTTTTGATGGAGCTCTATTACCGCAAGCTTTCCCTGCGCTGGGGCATCTTCCTGGCGTCGCTGATCGGCGCGGCGTCGGCGGTGGTCTATTCTATCGGCGGCAGCGCCTTCGTGTACTTCATCGGGGCGGCCCTGGGGGGCGTAGCCTACGGCCTGGGGGCCATCTATCCCGTGTCCCTGCTGCTTTCCAACTGGTTCAGCACCCATCGGGGCTTAGCGCTGGGCATCAGTTCCGCCGGCTCCGGCGTGTCGGTCATGGTCTTTTCGCCCCTGGTCTCGGCCCTGGTCCTTCGGTATTCCCTGCGCACCACCTTCCTGCTGCAGGCGGCTTTCATGCTGATCAGCGCCGTCGGCGTCTTCCTGCTCCTTCGGGACGAGCCCGCCCAAAAGGGGCTCCGGCCCTTCGGCGAAGGCGGCGCGGCCGATTCAAAGGTCAGGGAAAAGGAGGGACTGGCCTCCCTGTCCAAGGCCGTGCTGTGGATGCTGGCGTTAATG
>JAZRUD010000248.1:0-2139 GCA_045652385.1 Clostridia bacterium | reverse complement strand
CATGCCCACCACCAACGAAGCCCTGTACTTCCTCATGGACAAGGGCCTCACCGTGGCCCCCTCCAAGGCGGTCAACGCGGGCGGCGTGTCTGTCAGCGGCCTCGAGATGAGCCAGAACTCCGAGCGCCTCAGCTGGAAGGCTGAGGAGGTGGATGCTCAGCTCCACAACATCATGGACAACATCTACGCCGCCTCCGTGGAAGCGGCCGAGAAGTCCGGTCTGGGCTACAACCTGGTGGCCGGCGCCAACATCGCCGGCTTCCTGAAGGTGGCCGACGCCATGATGGGCCAGGGCATCGTCTGATGGCCTGATCCCTGACCTGATCTAAAGTCGATCCCCCGGTTCGCCGGGGGATTCGTTTTTCTTTACTCTTTCCCGTTTTTACGCTATACTCTTGTCATGGAAACGAACTGGGGCATGGACGAAATGACCTTCGCTGCGGCCTGCCGGGCGGTGCAGGAAACAGGCCGGGCGGATCAGGGCGTGGGCACCCTGGGGGAAAAGACCCTCCACATGGTGCTCAAGCGGATGATCGAGCCCGATATGTCCCGCCACGAGGTGAAGCTGGGAAGCTACGTGGCGGACATTCTGAACGAGCGCGGCGTTTTCGAGATCCAGACCCGGAGCCTTCACAAGCTGAAGCCCAAGCTCGCGGCGCTGCTGCCCTATTATCCCGTGACCGTGGTGGCGCCCGTGATCGAGACCAAGTGGCTGCTGACTATGGACCCGGAGACGGGGGAGCTGACCGGCCGCCGCAAAAGCCCCAAGCGGGGGGAGGCGGCGGACCTGCTGCCGGATCTGGCGTATCTCAAGCCATTCCTGCTGGACCCCAACCTGTCCTTTCTGCTGGTCTGGCTGGAGGGGGAAGAGCTGCGCGTCCGCACGCAAGGGAAGCGCCGGCCTGCCCAGCGGTTGGAATTCGCGCCTACCCGGTACTTGGGGACGGTCTCCCTGAAGACCGCCGAGGACTATGCCGCCCTGTTGCCTCCGGACCTGCCGGAAGAGTTCACTGCCCGGGAGCTCGCCAAAGCCCTTGGCCTGTCCGCCGGGCAGAGCAGCGCCACCGCCGGCGTGTTCTCCCATATGGGGGCCATCCGCCAGATCGGGCGTCGGAAGAACGCCTATCTATATACCATCCCCAAGGAGGAAAACCCATGCTGACATTCAATCATTTCAACTTCAACGTGCTGGACATGGAGCGGAGCTTGGCTTTCTACCGGGACGCCCTGAATCTGACGCCCTGCCGGGAGAAGCGGGCGGCGGACGGGTCCTTCCGCATCGTGTTCCTGCAGGACGAGGCGGGATCGCCTTTCTCCCTGGAGCTGACGGAGCTTACCGACCGCAAGGAGTCCTACGATCTCGGCGAGGGGGAATTCCATCTGGCCTTCCGCACCCCGGACTACGACGCCGTCCATCAAAAGCATGCCGACATGGGTATCATCTGCTTCGAGAACCCGTCCATGGGCATCTACTTCATCGAGGACCCGGACGGCTACTGGATCGAGATCGTCCCCGTGCGCAAGTGACTCTCCCAAAAACAACAGGGCCTGCCGTGACTACGGCGGGTCCTTTTCCTTCTTTTTCTATCCCTCCACGATATTCCGCACCCATTTCCACTGATGGACCAGGTGATATCCGAACAGAGCCTTGAGCCCCTCCGTGGCGGTGACGGCGGCGTAGCAGAGCACGAAGGGCAGAGGCGTGAACCGACACAGGCAGAAGGCCAGGGGGATGCACACGCACCAGACGAAGCTGCAGTCGTAGACCATAGTGAGCCGGGTCAGGCCTCCTGACCGAAGGGTGAAGTAGCAGGCGTTGGTGTAGGCGTGGAAGGGCATGACGGCGGAGGTGATGAGGATCAGCCGGGAGGCGATGTGCCGCACCTCGTCCGTGGTGTTGTAGAGCAGGGGGAAGATCCCGGAGGTGGCCGCCAGCAGCCCGCCGATGGCGAAGCAGCACATGACGGAGAAGGCAGTGAGCCGGGTGTTGGTGCGCTTGGCTTCCTCCATGTCCCCGGCCCCCAGCAGGTTCCCCACCACGATGCCGATGGAGGAACCCAAAGACATGAACACGATGTTGAACAGCATGGAGATGGTGTTGGAGATGTTGATGCCCGCCACCACCGCGAGGCCTCTGGT
>JAZRUD010000247.1:0-1822 GCA_045652385.1 Clostridia bacterium | reverse complement strand
TTGTGGGCGAATGGGTCAAGTTTCCCCCTACCGCCGATGAAATGAAAAAGGTCTTTGAGCGTATCGGTATCGGGCAGGCGGACGAGTTTGGCTGCGTCTATGAGGAATGGTTTGTAACCGATTATGATTGCTATGTGGACGGTCTCTATGACAAACTGGGCGAGTACGTCAACCTTGACGAGCTCAATTATCTGGCGTCGCGTCTGGATGAAATGACACCCAGCGAATACGAGCAGTTCCAGGCAGCAATAGAGATGGGCGACCATACGCGCAGTCTGGAGGATTTGATAAATCTGACCTATAACCTGGATTGCTATGACGTTTACCCCGGCATCCACGATCACGACGACCTGGGACGGTATTACATTGAGGAATTGGGTGCTATGGAGATTCCGTCCTATCTGGAAAGCTACTTTGACTACGAGGCATACGGCCGTGACGTTGCCCTGGAGGAAGGAGGCGAATTTACCGACTTCGGCTATGTTCGTGATACAGGCGACCGTTTCTATGAGGAATACGACGGACAGATAGAAAGTATCCCGGAGGAATACCGTGTTATGAACTTTGAGGATGAAGAACCGGAGCTCACGATGGACGACAAAATGGATATGGCCACCGACCTTGCCTTTGACCTTGACGAATTTTTCCGTCAGCACGATCCGCAGTATGCGGCACAGCACCCCGAGCCCCACGAACAGAAGGAGCTTATTGCCGACCTTCTCCTGGAGGGCAAGACAGCAGCCCTCCGTGAAATGCTGGAGGAAATGGCGCAGACCGGGGACGACGTTCTCCCCGGCAGAATTGCCGAGTATGAGCGTGAGACGGGATACGATCCGAAACAGGATACCTCTATCGCAGAGGACAAAGCAAAGCTCATCGAGCGACCGGAGCAGCCGGACGACCATCTGACCGGCGAGCGTATCCAGACCCCGCGCGGCAGCTTCGCCCTCACCGATCTGTCAAAAGAACAAATGGAGGCAGCCGGTTACGGCGTTCACCATCAGTCTGACGACCGGCAGTTTCTTATTATGGGTAACGGTACCGGGGCCTTTGCCGTAGTCAATGCGGAAATGCAGGAAAAAGAAAATCCTCTCAAAACGACGGAAATGACCGTGGAGGACGATTGCGCTATGATCGACGGGCAGATCAACAACGGCCGCCGTGACGAGGTAAAGGAAAAGCCCTCCATCCGTGAACGTCTTGCCGAGGCAAAACGGGAATGTGCCGAAAGACCCACGCCCGAAAAGGCGCGTGAGGGACGCGGTACGCCCGAGCATGGCAGCCTATGAGCAGGAGCAAGAAATGGAGGCAGGAGTGGTCCTTCTTCCTGGGTGAAAACGGCAGGCGGCAATACAACAAGGTTTGCCGTGGCTGTACCCACGACTGCAAGCAGAGTTTCCGGGTGATCCTGATAGCCTGTCCCCGTTACACTTCGGAGAGATCGAAAAAGTGTAGTGGTAGGGGTTCAAAAACGGTCAAATAATCTCCTGTGTCGGCTTTTCGGAAGGTAGGCTATATGTTTTCCTTTGCGGAGGTTTTCTTCTCCCGTGGAGGTCATAAAGGTGCGATAATCAACACTTTATAAAACACAAAAAGGGAGCGCAGCTTCTCGGTTCGTCCGATGGCTGTGCTCCCACTTTTTTATTTTTTGAACATTTCTTCAATATCTTTATCGGATATTTCTTCCCATTCGAGAATTCCAGGAAGTTTAGGTTGTGGTGCGGAAATGGTTGCTGTGTAACGCATTGTTGTGGGATATCTTTCAATCTTATTATAACTGACAGCGTATCGATCTATATGTTCTGCGAGTGGTGTAAAAGAA
>JAZRUD010000246.1:0-1726 GCA_045652385.1 Clostridia bacterium | reverse complement strand
GCCACAAAGCCGATCTGAGCAGGGTCCACAATGTTCTTGGCCGAAATGATGACGAAATCACCGTACTCGGTCTCGGTGGTGTTCAGATAGAACACAGCAGGCGAGAGGACGTTGGCCTTGAACTGGTAGGTCGCCTCACCGTAGTTGGTGCGGCCCTCCGATTCGTACCACTTGGCAAAAACGGTGACGTCGTAAAGGATGTTATCGGCAAAGAGGGTGGAATCGATCTTATCCAGAGCATCCTCGTGGACGGTCTTGCCACTGGGATCCTTGATGGTGACAAACACGTGGTCGGGCTGGACGCTAAAGTTCAGCTGGAGACCGCCGGTCACGTCGCAGGTAAGGATATCCTTGGAGGTGGAGACGGCGCTGTCGAAGTACTCGTCGTTGTAGCCAAGGAACTTCCAAATATGAGAGGAAGGAAGGACCGACTGGACCTTACCCACCGAAAGAACGGGCTGAGCGGCAGAGGGGAACAGACAGGTGGCGTACTCGGTGGCAAGGAAAGCGCCGGCCGCCTTAGGATCAATGCGGAAGTATTTGCCGTTGCCGTCGCGATAGAAGGCGTTATTGGGGTCCTGGGTGAAGAAATAGGTAAACTGGGAGGTCTTGTTATAGCTCTGATACGAGGCGGTAAAGACCTGATAGTCACCGGCAGGAGACAGGAGCTGGGGGACCTCGTCACTCTTCTCGTTCATGGTGAAGAAGCAGTCGAACATCGTCCGACCGTCCTTATCGGTCTTACCAAAGGAGTAGGTCTTGCCGTCAGGGGCAACCACGTCCATTTGCGACACGGAGCTTCGCGTGACGGGATTGTTCTGGGCGTGCAGGTAGGAGCTCACCGCTACAACGGTGGGCATTACCAGGATCACAGCCAGGATCAGGATCGTCAGGATCTTCTTTTTCATGCACATTCGACCTTTCGCATAGGATTTCACCGCAAAAGCGGGCAGGTATTGCTGAATAATCATATTTATTATACACAAAAAAATGGCGGCGGTCAAGGGGAAGCGGTGAAAAAGATCGAAGGAGGAGAAAAAAGGCGATAAAACGGCTCTTTTTCGAAAACGAATGCAATCTTTCCGGGATCTTTTCAAAAAAAGGTTCCCTTTTGCCGCGATCTGTGATATAATGATTAGAATGACACATCCACGGCGAGCCCTGGCCGCCGTTTCAAATGAGGAGGATCCGATCATGTCCAAGCTTCCCTTCCCCACGCCCCATATCAAGGCGACCCCTTCCGATATCGCCGAGACCGTTCTTATGCCCGGCGACCCGCTCCGCGCCCAATTCATCGCCAATACCTTCCTTGAGGATGCCGTTCTGTTCAACAATGTCCGCGGCATTCAGGGCTATACCGGTAGCTATCACGGCACCCGCGTTTCCGTTATGGCCAGCGGCATGGGTATGCCCTCCATCGGCATCTACAGCTACGAGCTCTATACCGCCTTTGACGTACAGAACATCATCCGTGTCGGCTCCGCCGGCGGTATGCAGCCCAACGTCAAGCTCCGTGACATCGTTCTCGGCATGGGCGCCTGCACCGATTCGGCCTACGCCAATCAGTTCCGTCTGAACGGCACCTTCGCTCCCATCGCCTCCTATCCCCTTCTGAAGACCGCCGCTGACGTGGCCAAGGGGATGGGCATCGAGCCTCACTGCGGTAACGTTCTTTCCTCTGACGTTTTCTATAACGCAGATCCCGATGCCTCCCGCCGCTGGGCCT
>JAZRUD010000245.1:0-2870 GCA_045652385.1 Clostridia bacterium | reverse complement strand
CACGCCCGTGCCTACGCCTACCCCGACGCCCACGCCCACGCCGGAACCCACGCCTACGCCAGGGCCGCTGACGGGGTTCGTCATCGGTCTCGATCCGGGACACCAGCTGGTGTACGATCCGTCTTTGGAGCCCGTGGCTCCCGGATCCAGGGAAACCAAGCAGAAGGTGGCCGGCGGCTGCCGGGGCGTGAAGAGCGGCGTGTATGAATATGAGGTGAATCTGAACGTGTCGCTGCTGCTCAGAGACATGCTTACGGAGGCCGGGGCAACGGTGGTCATGACCCACGAGGTGCTGGACGTAAACATTTCCAACATCCAGCGGGCCCAGATGTTCAACGAAGCCAACGTGGATCTGGGCATTCGCATCCACTGCAACAACGGCGGCAGCGGCCAGAAGTATACCGGGGCCTTCATGCTGGTGCCCACTCAGAACAGGACCAAGTTCTACGAGACGAACGTCCAGGCGGCCCAGACCATCCTGGCCGCCTACTGCGCCGAGACGGGGCTGCCCACCCGGTACCAGGACGGCATCACCTACCGGAGCGATCAGACGGGCTTCAACTGGTGCGAACGGCCCATCATCAACATCGAGATGGGGCATCTGAGCAACCCCAGCGAGGACGCGCTCCTCTCCGATCCCGATTTCCAGGTTAAAATGGCCCGCGGGCTGTTCAACGGCATATTGCAATATTTCCGGCCTGACCTCGTTGCCGCCGCCAACGAAAAATAACGAAGGAGCAACTCTCAATCATGGAATCTCCCATCAGCGTTCGTTCCGAAGTCGGAAAGCTTAAAACCGTGCTGCTGCACCGCCCCGGTGTGGAGCTGGAAAACCTGATGCCCGATTACCTGTCCCATCAGCTGTTCGACGATATCCCGTACCTGGTCTACGCCCAGCAGGAGCACGACACCTTCTCCTGTATCCTCCGGCAGTGCGGCGTGAACGTGATGTATCTGAAGGATCTGCTGTGCGAGGCGGTGAACCGAGGCGGCGTCCGGGAGGAGCTGGTCAGCGACTACGTGCGGGAGGCCCACCTCTACGGCTCCTACATGCAGGCGGCGGTGAAGGAGTATCTGCTGGCCCTGCCCACGGACAAGCTGTTCGACGCCATGGCCGGCGGCGTGCGAAAGAGCCAGATCGCCAAACTCAGCAATAAATACCATCTGGTGGACTACGCCCAGGAGGACTTCCCCTTCTACGCCGAGTCCATGCCCAACCTGTACTTCACCCGGGACCCCTTCGCCTGTCTCGGCAACGGGGTCATCATCTCCCACATGGCCAACGAGATCCGGCAGCGGGAGACCCTGTTCGCGGACTACATCTTCCGCTACCACCCCATCTTCAAGAACGTGCCCCACTGGTACGAGCGGAGCAACGGCTGGTCCATCGAGGGCGGCGACGTGCTGGTGCTGAACGAGAGGACCATCGCCATCGGCATGAGCGAGCGCACCAGCCCCCAGGCCGTGGAGGACATGGCTGAAAACATATTGGCGGCGAACATGGGCGTGGATCAGATCCTGGCCATCGACCTGCCGAAGTTCCGCACGTTCATGCACCTCGACACGGTCATGACCATGGTGGACGTGGACAAGTTCGTGGTGCACCCCAACATCCAGCGGTCCATGCGCTCCTTCCTGCTCACCCGGGGCGACGGGAAGCGGAAGCTGAACATCCGGGAGACCGGCCTGCCCATCGACGAAGCGCTGCGGGAGGTCATGAGCCTGGACAAGATCACGCTGATCCGCTGCGGCGGCGCCAGCACCATCGACGCGGCACGGGAGCAATGGAACGACGGCGCCAACACCCTGGCCGTGGCTCCCGGCGAGGTCATCACCTACATCCGGAACCACGTGACCAACAGCATCCTCCGGGATCACGGCATCACCGTCCACGAGATCCCCTCCTCCGAGCTCTCCCGGGGCCGGGGCGGCCCCCGGTGCATGAGCATGCCGCTGGTGCGGGAAAGCATCTGACGGGGGCTGCGCAAGCTCGAATCGGACAGCCGAAAACGTGACGCAAACGGCAGTTCACGAATACAGCTCTTTATGGTGCCCTCTTTCTTTCGGGAAAGGGGGCATCGTTTTCAATCCTTTCCCTCACTTTTCGGGACCAGATTCAGCAGGTCCTCTTCGTTGGCCACGTTGGTATACGCTTCCGGCACGTCGCCCACGATGACGTTCTCCGCCACAGGCGCCTGGGTGGAGACAACGACGGAATAGGAGCGGCCCGGGAGGACGATGCGGACGCTGCCGGTGAGCTCCAGGGTGATCCGATGCAGGGTCTGGTTGATGCCTGCGGACCGAAACTCGCTGTGAAACGACGACTGGACCATGCCCACCGGCGTGAACCGGAAGCTGAGCCGGGGTCCCAGCCCCGCCAGCAGAGGCACGCCGCTGAGGGTGCCCAGGGGCACCGACACCCCCTGCTCCCCCAGGTCCATGATCCGCCGCTGGGCAGCGGCTGCACAGTCCGCCGCCAGCAGGTTCAGCTTCCCCGCGTCTGCCGTCAGCAGGGAGATATGGCCCTGGTTCGACTCCCGGGCGCTCAAAAGCTCCCCGGTGGACGCCTCGCCCAGCACCTCCAATATGGCCTCGTTCATGGCCCGGGCCGCCGCGCTCTCCACTCGGGCTGAAGCCAGCCCCTCCAGCACCGGCCGCAGGCCGGCGTTCACGTACCACAGCGCGCCGCCTGCCGCCAGCAGGACCAGTATGAAACAAAACAGCAGCTTTTTCCTTCGTTTCCGCATAAAAAGAACCTCCCGTGCACTATATGCGCAGGAGGCAAAAAAAGACGATATGCGATAGAAATATACCGAAGACGCTCAGCTTTTTGGCTTTCGTCGATACGCAATACCCCCGAATTCCAGATC
>JAZRUD010000244.1:0-2972 GCA_045652385.1 Clostridia bacterium | reverse complement strand
TCCGGCAAGTTTGACGCCATCAATATCCTCATCGCCGACGATCAGGCTCTGACGGACAACGCGGACAATCCCGGCAAAATCCGGGAAAACATCGTGAACGTGGCGTTGGACTATCTGTCCACCGGCCTGGATCCGGAGAAGTCCACCATCTGCATCCAGTCCCATCTGCCGGCCCTCCACGCGCTGACCTTCTATTATATGAATCTGGTGACCACGGCCCGGCTATCCCGGAACCCCACCGTCAAGGCGGAGATGCAGATGCGGGGCTTTGCCGACGAAGGACTTCCCGCTGGATTCTTCTGCTACCCCGTGTCCCAGGCGGCGGACATCACCGCCTTCGACGCCACGGTGGTGCCCGTGGGCGAGGATCAGCTGCCCATGATCGAGCAGACCCGGGAAATCGTGGAAAAGTTCAACCGGACCTATGGGGAGACGCTGGTCATGCCCCGGGCCATGATCCCGGAGAATGCGACCCAGCGGCGGCTCCCCGGCATCGACGGCAAGGCCAAGATGAGCAAGTCGTTGGGCAACTGTATCTACCTTTCCGACGACAGCAAGACCGTGAAGAAGCAGGTGAACGGAAAGATGTTCACCGATCCCCAGCACCTCAGGATCGAGGACCCGGGCCACATCGAGGGGAATGTGGTGTTCACGTATCTGGACGCCTTCTCCACCGATGATCATTTCAGGGAGTTCCTCCCCCAGTACGCCAATCTGGAGGAAATGAAAGCTCATTATCAGCGGGGCGGTCTGGGCGACGGAACCTGCAAAAAGTTCCTCATCCAGGTTTTGGAGGAGACCCTCTCCCCTATCCGTGCGGAGCGAGCCAAGTGGGAAACCGATCTCGACACGGTCTACGATATCCTGCAGGCAGGCACCGCCAAGGCCCAGGCGATCACCAACGCTACGATGGCCCGTGTCGAAAAAGCCATGCGCATCGACTATTTCGCCGACCGCCGCATCGTGAAGGAATGGAAAGAGCAGCTCAAGGCGGCGAAGCTGTAACAAGGCCGCCAAAATAGCAAAAACAGGCAGCGAGGAAAGTCCTTCGCTGCCTGTATTCGTTTATTCCGCTTACCGCCGCAGGAGGGCTACGGCCACGTCGTTGACGTTGGTGCCGGTGGGGCCGGTCATGATGAGGCCCTCCACCTTCTGGAGAGCATGGTATGCGTCATTGTTCTGGAGCACGTCGTCGATGACGATACCCTGCGCAAGGAGCTCTGCACAGGTCTCGCCGTCGCAGTAGCCGCCCGCCGCGTCGGTGGGGCCGTCGGTACCGTCGCTGCCTACGGAGAAGACCGCCGCGCCGGGCAGACCCGCGATCCCTGCCCCTGCGGAGAGGGCCAGCTCCTGGTTCCGACCGCCCAGACCTTTTCCAATGAGCTTCACCACAGTTTCTCCTCCAGCGATGAAGGCCAGGGACAGGCCGTCGTTCTGATGGGTCTTGAGAATGGAAGCCAGGAAGCTCCCCGCCTCCCGGGCTTGACAGCAAAGCTGGTCCGTGAGCAGGACAGGCGTATAGCCCAGGGCTTCACAGGTCTTGGCCGCCGCGGCGCACAGCTCGCGAACGCTGCCGTTGATTTGGGAGCGCACGTTGGTCAGGGATTTGGGCGTTTCTACCGCGAGCAGGTTCCGGGCGGCGTCGCTCATCTTCAGGTCGTATTTCTTAGCGATCCGCTGAGCGTCCTCCGCCGTGGAGGAATCGGGACAGGCGGGGCCGGAGGCGATCATGTCCAGAGGGTCTCCCAGGATGTCGGACAGGATCACAGCTTCCACCCGGGCGGGCCAGCAGAGCTGGGCGAATCGGCCGCCCTTCACCTGGGAAAGGCGCTTGCGGATGGTGTTGATCTCGGTGATGTCCGCCCCGCAGGCCAGCAGCTGACCCGTGATGTCCTGAAGCTCCGCAGGCTCCACCAGGGGCTTTTCGAACAAGGCGCTGCCGCCGCCGGACAGGAGAAAGAGCACCGTGTCCTTCTCGTCAAGGTCCCTCACCAGGTCCAAAGCGGCCTGGGTGCCTTTGAAGGAGTTCTCGTCGGGAACGGGATGACCCGCCTCGAAGCAGTCGAAGTTGGCGATGGGACCCATGACGTGGTCATATTTGGTGACCACCACGCCCTTTTCGATGCGGCTGCCCATGACGTCGGAAGCGGCCTTGGCCATCTGCCAGGCAGCTTTGCCCGCCGCCACCAGCAGCACCCTGCCGGGGAAGGTCATCTGCTTCAGAGCCCGCTGCACGGCAGCGTCCGGCTGCACGGCGCAGATAGCTTCCTTCACGATCAGGTCAGCATGGGAACGCAAGAGTCTATCCATGTTTTACCTCCTATACAAAAGAAGCGCGCCGTGCCTGAGCATAGCGCGCTTTGTTCGTGTCTTAGAAGATCAGGCTGAGGACGAAGATCTCCACCATGGACGCGAGGCCGATGACCAGCGTCATGAGGGTCTGGGTCTTGTAGCCCTGCTCCGGAGTCATGTCGCCGAAGTTGGTGACCACCCAGAAGTAGGAGTCGTTGGCGTGGGACACGGTCATGGCGCCGGCGCCGATGGCCATGACCACCAAGGAGATCTCCACCGGCGTGGTGAAGCCCAGGATCCCCAGGAGGGGCGCCACGATGCCCGCCGTGGTGGTGATAGCCACCGTGGAGGAACCCTGGGCGCTCTTGAGGATGGCAGCCAGCAGGAACGGGAAGAAGATGCCCATCGCCTGCAGCACGGAGGCGTGTTCGGTGATGAAGTTGACCATGTCGGAGGAAGCGATCACCTTGCCCAGAACGCCGCCCGCGGCGGTGGCGAACAGGATCGGGCCCACGGTCTTCAGCGTGTCGTTGGTCAGATCGTGGAACTCGCCCTTCTTGCCCGCGCCCAGCAGCTGCACGATGGCCAGCACGGTGCCCACCGCGAGGGCCATGATCGGGGTGCCCAGGAAGGTGAAGAAGTCGGCCAGCCAGCCGGCGCCCTTCGCCATGGAGACGATG
>JAZRUD010000243.1:0-3975 GCA_045652385.1 Clostridia bacterium | reverse complement strand
GTTTCAGCCTTTGGGACTTTGTCTCCCCTGGGCTTGCCGCCGGTTCGGTTTTGGTTCCGATCTCCCCGGTTCTGCTGGGGTCTGTCCCCCTTGGGCTGGGGCTTGTCGGCCTTGGGCTGAGGCTTGTCGGCCTTGGGCTGGGGCTTCTGCTCGGGCTTGGCCTGCTTGTCCGCCCCTTTCGCCTGGGGAGGCCGCGGCTGGCGCCGATCCCGATTCTGCCGGGGCACGCCGGTCTGGGACAGGGGGGTGAATCCCTCGGAGGCCGGTTCGCTCACCGCTTCTGCGGCCGCCCGGACCGCCCGCTCGGCTGCCCGTTCCTTGGCGTCGGGGCCCAGATCCTCATAGGGGTATTCCCGAATGTCGATGGTCCCGTCCTCGCTGGTGAGCTTCACCTTTGTCTTCTCGGTGATGACGTTGTTCTCCACCACGATGCCCACGCGGTCGGGGGTCTCGTTCTCCTTCCCCGTCCGGGGCATGAGCTTGTGCATCTGCTCGTAGCAGCTCTCCTCATATTGGAGGCAGCACATGAGTCGGCCGCAGAGGCCCGAGATCTTGGTGGGGCTCAAAGCCAGGTTCTGCTCCTTGGCCATCTTGATGGTCACGGGCCGGAAATCGTCCAAAAACTGCTTGCAGCACACGGGCCGCCCGCAGGGGCCCAGGCCGCCCAGCATCTTCGCCTCGTCCCGGACGCCGATCTGCCTGAGCTCGATCCGGGTCTTGAACACGAACGCCAGATCCTTCACCAACTCCCGGAAATCCACCCGGTCGTCCGCCGTGAAATAGAACACCACCTTGCTGCCGGTAAGGTTGTATTCCACGTTCACCAGCTTCATATCGAGGCCGTGCTCCGCGATCTTCTGCTCGCAGATGGGAAAGGCTTCCTTCTCCTTGTCCCAATAATACTGCCGCATGCTGAGATCCTCTTCGGTGGCGATCCGCTGCACGGGCTTGAGGGGGGAGATCACCTTGTCCTCCTCCACCTCGGAGACGCCCATGGTCACGTCTGCATACTCCACGCCCCGGGCCGTTTCCACCACGACCCCCTGGCCCGCCTGGATATCGAGATCGCCCGGGTCGAAATAGTAGACCCGGCCGCTGTTCCTGAATTTAACGCCGATTACCTTTACCATTGTTTTCCCACTTTCTTAAACACACCAGCAAGCCGTCCAGCGCCATGCCGGCGGAACTGTTGAATTCCGTCACCACCCGCCGCTTTTCCAGTGTTTCTGCTATCATACATTGAATTTGTGCCGTTGTAAAGTGTCCCGCTATACGGTTTTCCAGGCTCTGCTGGTCCAGATTCCGCACCCGGCCGCCCCCCAGCTGCAGCAGAAGGCTGTCCCGCAGGAGGGAGAGCAGGATGTCCATGAAGTCGCACAGGGCGTCCTTCCCCACCCGCTTCTTGCCTTCCTCCCGCCGTTCCAGAAGCGACGCCGCCTTGGAAAAGGGGGACACGCTGAACAAAGCTTCTTCGATGACGGGCAGGCACTCTCTTCGGAAGGTCATGTACTCCTCCCCCGCGTACCGTTCCGCCAGGGACGGCACCCCGTCGGAAAGGGCTGCCGCCAGATCGGCCCGTTCGGGAGCCACGCCCCTAGCCACGAGCCGGGCGGCCACCTCCGCGTGGTCCTCCGTGCCCACCCGCACCAGCATGCACCGGGAGCGGATGGTGGGCAGCACCGCCTGCTCGTTCCCCGTCAGGATGAGCAGCGCCTCCTCCGGCGGCTCCTCCAGGGTCTTCAGCAGAGCGTTCTGGGTCAGGGGTGTGAGATTATGGGCGTCGGGGATCAGAAGACACCGCCGCCCCCGGGCAAAGATCTGCCGGTTCAATTCCGCGCAGCAGGTCCGCACCGTCTCGATCCTATAGTCCGGCAGCTCCTGAAAGAAGGGACACTCGGAGAGCTTCTCCCCGTCCTCCCGGCCCAGCAGGTACAGCGACGCCGCCTGCCGCGCATATTCCTTTTTGCCGCTGCCGGCGGGACCCACCAAAAACACCGCGTGGGGCGTGTTCCCCGCTTTCAGGCAGCTCAGCCATTGCAGCAGCTGCATTCCGAGAACTCCAGTACCACCCGAATATATCCCTTTTCAAGACAGGGCAGCCGATCGGCCCGAGCCGCGGCGACGATGGCCTTCTGCTGCTCCGCCGTGATCCTTTCCCCCGCCTTGGCGAGCACCTTATTGTCCGCGTCCACCGCGTCCGCCGCCGGGAGGCACCCGGCACAGCGCTCCGGCAGCACCAGGCAGGTGCTTACGTTGAAAAACTCCGCCGCCGTCATCGGCTTCAATTCGTCCATGGTTCCGTCAGCTTTCCTTTCAGTTCCTCTTTGGCGCTGAGGCACAGGGCGCGCCTGGTCCCGTCCTCCTGATAGATGAGCATGGTGGTCTCTTCCAGCTTCCCTGCCCGCACGTTGGGCCCAAGGCGGCAGCCCATCGCCTTCAGCTTCTCCCCATCGTAGGGGCCGGCGTACTCGATGCTCCCCAAAGGTATCTCCGCCAGCAGCTTTTCGGACTTGCCGGAGAGCTTGGACACGAAGAACGCCTTGTCCGTCAGGGTGTACCGAAAGCTGGTGAGCCGAAATCGCAGCACATAGTACCCGAGGCCGATCAGCCCCGCGTACAGCACGCCCTGGACCAGCACCGGCGGCAGATCCAGCTTCGTCTGCAATCGGTTGCCTATGCCGATGACCAGCAGCGCCCCCAGCACCAGCAGGGCGTAGAGCGCGCCTTCGCTGCGGATATGCTTTTTTTCCGGCGCGGCCACCTCCGTGGCGATCACGTCGTAGACCATATCTTCCATCAGATATACTATACCGCAAACTCGCCGCCCCGTCAACGAAGGATAAAACTTTGACCCTGTCCGTCTTGTCAGAAACGGCGAGAATAAGTATAATCGGAGCAAGAGGATCCGGCCCTTCGGCGTCTTTCTCGGCGCCGTCGAAAACACCGGCTGTACTCTTGAGCCAAAGCGCCCTCCCTATCCCCTCTATCGGCCCCATGAAAGGAGACCCGCCATGCTGTACGCCCTCATCCCCCTCTGTCTGTGTCTCGCCGCTCTTTTCCTTTGGCAGGAGAGCAAAAAGAACTATGTGCCCGCCGTGATCCTCAAGGGGCTGGCCTCCCTGTGCTTCGTGATCTTGGGATTCTGCCTGTCCAAGGGATCCCCTGCCGCAAGGCTCATCACCGTGGGCCTGCTGCTGGGCTGTATCGCGGACGTGCTGCTGAATCTGCGCTACGTGTTCGAGAAGAAGGGACAGCTCATCTTCCTGGTGGGGATCGCGGTCTTCCTCAGCGGACACATCCTGTATCTCGTTGCCGTCCTGCGGGGAGCGAAGCCTTGGTGGATCGCCCTGATCGCGGGCGTCCTGCTGACGGCCCTGCTGATGTGGTGGATCTTCCAGCGGATCACCGCCAAGAAGGCGTTCAAGATCTTCGGCGTGGTGTACATCGGCGCCATCGTGCTGCTGAACTGCGTGGCCGTGGGGAATCTGATCGCGTCCCCCTCCGCCTTTACCGAGATCTTCGCCGCCGGTTCCCTGCTCTTCCTCGTCAGCGACATCGTGCTCATCCTGAACACCTTCGGCCAGGAAACGAAGCAGAGCCTGCGGGTGACCAACATCGGCCTCTACTACATCGGACAGATCCTGATCGCTCTCAGCCTCCTGTTTCTGAAATAAACGACGCCATATAAAACGATCCCCCGGCCAAGCCGGGGGATCGCTTGTTTTTGGAACGGATCAATACTTCCTCGCGTCCTTCACGTGGGCGAGATGGTCCTCGTAGGCCTTGAGGTTCCGGGGATTCTCGGAGACCTCGGTGTCGCCCACACGCCACCAGGAACCATAGCTGGCAGACATGGTCTTGGGCAGAACCTTGATGTCGAACAGAACGGGGGTGTTCTTAACCTTCTTAGCGTCCTCGATAGCGGCTACCAGTTCTTCTATGGTGCGGACAGAGTAGGCCTTGCAGCCATAGCCC
>JAZRUD010000242.1:0-1102 GCA_045652385.1 Clostridia bacterium | reverse complement strand
TCTCGATCCCGACGACACCGTGTCCATGAACTTCTGGGGCTACATGCCCGACTTTTTGGAGGAGGCCGAGAAGCGCTTCCCCGCGTTCCTGGACGAGAACCTGCCCAAGAACCCCATGAAGTGCGAATACCTGGTGCCCCGGCTCACCAACGATCTCATCGTGGAGGGCAAGGCCAGCGTGAAGGTGCTCCATTGCGGCGCCAAGTGGCACGGCGTCACCTACAAGCAGGACATGCCCGCCCTCCAGCAGAGCATCCGGGAGATGAAGGCAGCCGGATTGTATCCGGATGAATTGTGGAAATAAGCCATGCTCTTTGACCTGGCCGCTCCCTATACCACCCTGTGCCTTGCGGGGATGTGCAAGAACGCGGGGAAGACCACCGCGCTCAACGCCCTTGTCGGTGGAGCCAGGACGCGGAACGTTTCCCTTGCCTTGACCTCCATCGGCAGGGATGGGGAGCGGGAGGATCAGGTCACCGGCACCTATAAGCCCCCCATCTACGTGACGGGGGGCACTTTGTTCGCTACGGCCCGGGGGCTCCTCCCCAAGTGCGACGCGACGGCGGAGATCCTGGACATGACCGGCATCCACACCCCTCTGGGTGAGGTGGCGATCCTTCGGGCCCTGTCCGACGGTTTCGTGGAGCTGGCGGGGCCCTCCATGACGGAACAGATCGTCGCCTTAACGAAGAAGCTTAGGGATTTCGGCGCGCAAAAGGTGCTGATCGACGGAGCCCTGTTCCGCCGGAGCCTGTGCGCCCCCGAGGCGGCGGAGGCGGTGATCCTCTCCACCGGGGCCAGCTACGGCCCGGATATGGAGAAGACCGCGGCGGACACGGCCTTTGTGGCGGAACTCCTCACCCTGCCCGGGAGCGGCCTCTGGCCTGACATGGCGGGTCGCCGCTTCGCCCGCGGCGATGAGTTGTATGACGATCTGGCCGCAGCCCTGGAGGGACAGGGGGAGGCCCTGTATGTGTCCGGGGCCTTCACCGACGCCATGGCGTCCCAGCTTTTGCGGCGCAAAGCCATCCCCCGCGAGGTGAACGTGGAGGACGGCACCCGGCTGCTGCTCTCCCGGGAGAGCTACGAAAAGCTTCGAACC
>JAZRUD010000241.1:0-2027 GCA_045652385.1 Clostridia bacterium | reverse complement strand
CGAGTACTGGCTGGAGCGGGACGCCGCCCTTCGGCAGGACTTCCGCATCATGAGCGGCTTCCAGCCCCAGGACATGCCTCCGGTGAAATGCAAGTCCCTCATGAAGGATCGGTACAGGCTCGCCGGCATCCCCGTGGCCCTCTATCACATGGTGGACGATCGGGCGGACTGCCTGGCGTTCATCCAGGGGGTGGGCTACCCCGTGGTGGCCAAGCCCGACAACGGCGTGGGGGCCAACGACACCTTCCGCATCGACTGCGAAGGGGAGCTGGACGACTTTTTCCGCCGTCGGCCCAACAACGTCCAATACATCATGGAGGAGTACATCGACGGGGACGTGGTCTCCTACGACGCCGTCGTCAACAGCCGTGGCGAGCCCATCTTCGAGACGGGCAACATCACCCTGGGGAGCATCATGGACATCGTCAACGAGGCCAGGAGCTGCCCCTTCATGATCCGCAACCCCCTGCCCGACGCCCTGCGGGACATGGGCCGGGCGGCGGTGAAGGCCTTCGGCGTGAGGAAGCGGTTCATCCACTTCGAGTTCTTCCACCTGTCCCGGGACCAGCGCATCGGCAAACAGGGGGACTTCGCGGCGCTGGAGGTGAATATGCGGCCCAGCGGCGGCGTCTCCCCCACCATGATGAACTACGCCAACAGCACCCACGTGTACCAGATCTGGGCGGACATGATCGTCTTCGACGAGAGCCGCAAGCCCCTGGGCGAGCGGATGTTCTGCGCCTATGCGGGGCGGCGGGACGCCCGCGCCTACGTGATGAGCCGGGAGGACGTGCTCAAAGCCTACCCGGCCAATATCGTGGAGGAGGGCCGCGTGGGCCTCGCTTTGGCCCCGGACATGGGGGACTATATGTTCCTGGCCCGTTTCCCCTCCATGGAGGACGTCCTCCGCTTCTACGACCGGATCCTGGCGGAGCAGAGCTGACAAGGCAAAGGGGGAAACGAAAACCGCCGGCCTATCCCTGGCGGTTTCTGTGTGTTGAATCCCGGCGAAAAAAGTAGTACAATGGGGTCGACCATCCGTAAAGGAGCAAAGCATGAAGGACTATCTGTCCGAGATCGACGGGCGCTTCCCCGTTCGCAACAGCGCCGCACAGAAAGCAGCTTTCCGCGCGTACGCCCTGGCGGAGGCCCGAACCGGGGCCGTTTCCGCCCGGGAGGAGGAAAACGAGGGGCATACCAACCTGATCTTCGGCGATCCCGCCGCCGCCCGGGTGATCTTCACGGCCCACTACGACACCCCTCGGCGGGGGCTGCTGCCCAATCTGATGCTGGTGACCAACCCGATCCTTGCCTGGACCTACCGGCTGGGGACCATGATCCTGCTGCTGTTGGCGCCTGCCCTGGCCGCCGCCTGGGGCGTTTGGGCCCTGCTGGATCTGGACTGGGCCCTCATAAGTCACCGGCTGCTGATGCTGGGCGTGTATACGGCCGTGTATTTCGGCCTGTTCTATCTGCTGTTCCGGGGCCCCGCCAACCGGCGCAACCGGAACGACAACACCTCCGGCACGGCGGCGGTGCTGGGGCTGACGGCGCTTCTGGGCGAAAAACCCGGCGCGGCCTGCCTCCTGTTCGACGACGAGGAGAAGGGCAAGAAGGGCAGCAAGGCCTTCGCCAAGGCCCACCCCGAGATAAAAGAGAACGCCCTCATCGTCAACCTGGACTGCGTGGGCAACGGCGACACCCATATCCTCTGCGGCACCGACGCGGCCCAGAAGGACCCGCTGTACGAGACACTGCGGCAGGCCATGGCGGACAGCGGCCTCTCCCACCGCTTCTACCCCGCCTGCAAAGCCAGCATGAACAGCGACCAAAAGAGCTTCGCCAAGGGCGTGGGCGTCTGCACCTGCCGCTATAAGCCCTTCGTGGGCTACTTCACCGACCGCATCCACACCGCCCGGGACACCGTGGCGGAGCCGGAGACCGTGTCCCGCCTGACCGTGGCCCTGGCGGCCTTTGCGGAGCGGATATAGTCCCGATAAAAAGTCCCCGGGGGGAGACGGGGCCGC
>JAZRUD010000240.1:0-2576 GCA_045652385.1 Clostridia bacterium | reverse complement strand
AGCAGCGGCCGCCCCAGCTTCCCCTTCTTGATCTCGTAGCCGAAGGTGACGCCGAACATGAACTCACCCGTGGTGTCCGCCTGGCCATTGTTGGTATCGGTGAGATAGTAGCCGTCGTCGATGGAGGCGATCATGTCGCTGAGCTTCGATTTGCCCGGCAGCACCGCGGTGTTCCGCATGCGGATCAGAGGCTCGTCGGAGAACAGGTAGGCCCGGGCGTTGCCCGTGGGGACCATGTTGAACCGCTCGGCGCTCTCCCGATTGTTCATGTACCCCACCAGGATGCCGTCCTTGATGAGCACGGCGTCGGTGGCGGCGGTGCCCTCGTCGTCCACGTACACGGGGAGCGGCGTAGGCTGGCCGAAGGCGGTATGGGCGTAGTCCACCAGGTTCACGAGATCGGAGCCCACCCGCTTGTTGAGGCAGGGCCCCGCCACGGATCCGCCGATGACCAGGTCCGCTTCCACCGTGTGGCCCACGGCCTCGTGGGCCAGCATGCCGGAGAGGATGCCGCCCAGGATGACGGTCTTGTTGCCGGCGTCGGGATAGACGCCGTCCTTGGCCTTCTGCTGGATGCGCTCGTAGAGCTTGTCGACCTCGGCGAAGCAGTCCTCGGGCTTGGTGTACCTCTGATCGAAGGTGCCGTAGCCTCCGCCGATGACCTTGTAGAGCTCCACGGGCTTGCCGTCGGCGCCCATGGCGGTCATCATCACGTAGATGTAGCACCGGGGGATGATGCTGTGGCCGTCGCAGCCGTTGCTGACGCACAGGAGCTTCTCCATGGAGTCACAGGTGATCACCACGGTCCGGCTCACCAGATCCGGGTACTTCTGGGCGATGTAGTTGTCCAGCGCCTGGGCGAACTCGATATAGGTCCGCTGCTCCACGTCGTTGAGCTCGAAGGCCGTAGCGATCCGATTCGGGGCCATGGCCTTGTGGGGCCCCTTGCCCTTCCCGGCATGCTTTGCGAGGAAGGCCGCGTTCTCGCTGGCGGCTTTCAGCACGTCCTTCACGGTCTCGTCGGTATATTCCGCCGTGGAGGAGAAGCCGTAGACGCCGTTCTCGTACACTCGGGCGGACACGCCGAACTTTTCGGTCCGCACGTTGCCCACCAGAGCCCCGTTCAGCAGCACGGCCCGCCGGTTGAGGTTCCGCTGGGCCCGAAGCTCCGTGTTGGCGCCCGAGGCAAACAGATACTTTTTGTTCGTCAAGAGATCCTGTATCATCTGCACGCTCCTTTTATCTGAATTGACGGCCGCTGCCGCCTGGGATGTGGTACAGTATACCATATATCCTTTGGTTGTGGAATCACCCATCGGTTGAATTCACAAAAAAATCCCGCAACCGAACCGCTGCAGGGCCCACGACCTTGCTTTTTCCGCAGTCCATAGGTAAAATAGGGGGACGAGACGGGAAGGAGAGCATCATGGACATCAGCTTTTTGACCGATGAAGGACGGTTCAACTATCGGGTCTCGGCCATCCTGCTGGACAAAAATCGTATCCTGGCCATGCACGACGAGCGCAGCCCCTATTTCTATCTGCCCGGAGGCCGGGTCAAGATGGGTGAACGGGCGGAGGACGCCGTGCTGCGGGAGCTCCGGGAGGAGCTGGGGATCGAGGCGAAGATCATCCGGCCCCTGTGGCTCAGCCAATCCTTCTTCAACGAGGACGTGGACAGGACGGACTTCCACGAGCTGTGCCTCTACTTCCTGGCGGACGCCTCGGGCACGGACCTGCTGACACGGGGCGACCGGTTCGCCGGGCGGGAACGGCACCATACCCACACGTTCGAATGGCTGCCCTTCGAACGGCTGCGGGGCGAATACTTTTATCCCCTCTTCCTGAAGACAGAGATTTTTCATCTGCCGGAGGGGCTGACCCTGCGGACGGACCGGGAGTGAGGCGCCTATGGAGATCATTCGCCTGGAGGACAAAAACAGCCCCTATTTTGAATCGGTCTACGACTGGAACTACCGCTGGTGGGGCATCCGGGACGGGATCAGCCCCGCCGAGGTCCGCTGCACCCTGGAACATTCGCTGAACCGGGGCGATCGGCTGCCCCAGACCTTCGTGGCAGTGGAGGACGGGCGGGCTCTCGGCATGTACCAGCTGTCCATGATCGACGACCTCTACTGCCGGCCGGATCTGTACCCGTGGCTCATCGACGTGTACGTGGACGAAGCGTTTCGGGGCCGGGGCGTGGGCCGGGCCCTGCTCGAGACCGTGCCGGACAACGCCCGGGCGGCCGGGCTCAACAAGCTGTATCTCTACACCACCCACGGCGGTCTCTATGAGAAATTCGGCTGGACCTATGCGGGCGAGGTGGAGACCTTCCGGGCGGACAGCCCGAAGGAACGGCTGTATCGGCTGGAACTGTGAACACAAAAAAAGCCCGGGCATCCCGGACTTTTTTGATGGACTCTTTCAGTTGTTGGCGGTGAAGCCGCGGCCCACGACTTCCTTGGTGTCGATGACGGAGATGATGGCCTGGGGATCGTGCTGGAGGACGATGCGGCGGATGGTGGCCACCTCCACGGTCTTGGCGATGATGTAGACGATCTTCCGCTCCGCGTT
>JAZRUD010000239.1:0-3877 GCA_045652385.1 Clostridia bacterium | reverse complement strand
TCCTTTGAACGGACCACCCTGCTGGCTTTCTCCCGGGAATTGGCGGAAGCAGGCGAGATAAAGACGATCATGGCGGGAGCCCTGGGCCGGTTGAAGATCCGGCAGAACGTCCGCGTCATCGTCGTAGAGGAAGACATGCGGGGCGCTTTCCGGGGCCTGATCAGTCAGGGGGACCCCAGCATGAACCGGCTCAAGACCAACATGAAACTGATCGAGGAGAACTTCGGCTATGTGGAGGATTGGGGCCTGAGCCAGGTCAGGGAGGCCTTCGACAACGATACGGAGGACGCGCTGCTCCCTTACGCGGGACTGACAGGCGGTCCCCTGCAGCCAGACATGGCGGGAGGACAGGTCTACCCCTACCTGGGCGGAGGCCTTCTTGGGGAGGGGCAGATCGAGACCTCCCTCTGCGGCAGCGCCGTGTTCTCCAAAGGCAGGATGGTGGGCGTGCTCTCCGGGCAGCATACCATGCTGGTGCTCATGGGAAAAGGCGTCTTTCGGGCGGGGCATCTGCGCCTGCCTTGGCGCGGACAGGAGCTGGACATAGCCTTTTACCCCGTAGGCAAACCGAAAAGGCGCTGGGCCGAAGGCCGTTTTGCCTGCGAGATCGTTCTGGAGGGGGATTTGGAGCAACCAGCCCGGATGGAAGCGGATTCGGAGGAGGTCATCGCTGCTATCGAGAGCTATCTTGCGGAGGAGCTTACCCGGTTGTTTCGCGTCACGGCGGCGGCAGGGGCGGACGTTTTCGAGGTGGGCCGGGACGCCATACGCGCTTTTCGCAGCTGGGACAGCTGGCGGGCCTATGGGTTCTCCCGCCGGCTGGGGGACGTGGAACCCGCCTTTTCGGTGAAGGTGAAGCTGTCCCACAGCCCCGGTGACCCGGCGCTGGAATGAAGGAGAAGAAGATATGCTTTTGTTTCTATCGGCGGCGGGCCTAATCCTCGCCTACGGGGCGGCGTATGCCCTTTTCTGCATGAAAAAGGGCGGCGTTGCTGCCGCCCTGACCGTATGCTGTTTGCTCCTTGCAGACCTTGGCCTGCTGGCCCTGCTGCTCTACTATCGAACCAACACTTAATCCAGATTTTCGGGGATATACGCCCGGGCTTCCAGGATGTGGTCGTGGAGGATGGAGCTGGCCTTCTCGGCGTCCCCGGCCCGACATGCGTCCAGGATGGCCTGATGCTCAGCGATGGACTGGTCCCGACGGGCGGGGTTCGTATACAGGGCGTCCCTCAGGTATCGGTCGGCGTTCCAATGAATGAGCTCGATGAACATGTCCGCCACCCTGTTTTTGGCCCGGCGGGTGAGGACCTCGTGGAACTTGTAGTTGAGGCGCTCCTCCTCGAACATGTCCGTGGCCGCTTTCTGTTCCTCGATGATGGCCTGCAGCTCCTCCAGATCCTCCTCGCTCAAAAGGGGGATGGCCCGGCGGGCGATGTAATAGGAGATGCTGGCGCGAATCTCCATCATGTCCTCCAGATTCGAGCGGGTGAGCTGGGTCACGGTGGAGCCCCGATTAGGATGGATGGTCACCAGTCCCTGGGCCTCCAGCTGCCGCAGAGCTTCCCGCACGGGGATATGGCTCACTGTCAGCGCCGCGGACACCTCGTCCTGCTTGAGCTGCGTGCCGCCCTTGAGCTTGCCGCTGGTGATGCCCTCCCGCAGCACACGAAACACCCATTCCTGGGTCGCACCGGTACGGGGACCGACAGCCTCTGCCAATTCACGATAATCCATGATGCACCTCTCTCACCATATTCTTTACAATATCCAAATATATTATATAAAGAACGACATGAATAGTCAATCTCTTTATGCAGTATGGTCCGCAAAAAAGAGGTGATTCTTACGGCGCATTCAGAAAATAGTCCGGCGCATACAGAAACAGGGACACCTTTTCGGAGGGAGGGCCAACAAGCGGCGCGCCGGCCACAGAGATCATGGGGTGCACCGGGATCACGTAATAGGACAGCATTGCGTCCGGGAGGCCCGAAACGTCGTCCGTGAACACCGCCGCCTCCACATTCTCGAAGGCAGCCAGCAGCGTGGCGTAGCCATCCGCCGTCTCCCGATAGAGAAGGTAGCGGATATAGTTTTGCTTGGGCGTGAACCGAATGTTGACCATGTTCCCCGCCCGAGCGATGGCAAGGTCGTCCGGGGGCTCCGGCACGGACCAGTAAGGGCTCTCGTCCGTGGGTTCGGTGCCCTTCAGAAAATATTCCCAGACGCGGTAGCTTCCGGGCGTGTAGCTGGTAGCCAGCACCGTCACATGCTGGGCGTCCATGGTGTAGCCGTCCAGTCGCACCCGAACGACGGAGTCCGGCTGACAGAAGACCGGAGCCGTGCGGCGCTCATAGAGGGCGGTCAGCACCTCCTTCATGAGGGCTGCCGGGTAGCCGCCGCCGCTTGAATCCGGGGGCAGGAGCTTGCCGCCGCTGTTTTCGTCGAAACCCATCCAGATCACCGCCGCGTGCTCCGCCGTGTAGGCGGCCAGCCACACGTCCCGATTCCCGGTTTGATCGCCCACGGTGCCGGTCTTGGCGGCCACCTCCATGGAAAGATCGCTGAGTGCCTTGGCCGTACCGCTTTGGACCACGCTTTGGAGCATGCTGGTGAGGATGAAGGCGCTGCCCTCGCTCATGACCCGCCGGGCGAAGGGGTGGTTTTCGTAGATCACGCGGCCGTCCCTGTCCTCGATGCGCCGTATAAGCGCAGGTGTCCGATACACGCCTCCCGCGGCGAAGGCGGCGTAAGCGGCGCACAGCTCCTTGGGGGATACCCCGTAGGTAAAGCCGCCCAGGGCCAACGCGAGTCGGGTGTCGTTCCTGTCGAAGGGGATACCCAGCTGTCGGGCGAAGCTCTTGCAGCGACCGATGCCCAGCTCAGAGAACAGTTCCACCGCCGGAATGTTCAAAGACCGGGTCACCGCCTCCCGCATAGTGACCCAGCCTCGGTAGCGACGGCTGGCGTCGGAGGGGGCGTAGTCCCCGAAGGTGGAGCTTTCGTCCAGCAGCATATCCGCTGCCGTGTATCCGGCTTCCAGGGCCGGGGCGTAGACCAGGATGGGCTTGATGACGGACCCGGGCTGGCGGCGGATGCGCATAGCCCGATTATAGCCCAGGGCCACGCCCTCGTCCCGGCCGCCCACCAGAGCCGAGATATAGCCCGTGCGGGCGTCGATGAGGCAGATGGCTCCCTGAGCGCTCTCTCCGTTTACCTGGGGAAAGAACCGGTCCTCCCGAAAGAGCTCTTCGCACAGCAGCTCCGCCGTCCGATCCATGCCTGTGTAGATCCGGTACCCGTCGTTCAGAAGCCGGTTCATGGTGATCCCCAGCAGGCGGCAGCTCTCCTGCAGGGCGTAGTCCACATAGTATCCCCGCCGTTCCAGAATGGGGTCTTGCCTGAGCCGCAGGGGCTGGGCGGCGGCTTCGTCGGCTTCCGTCTCGGATATCATGCCGTATCCCGCCATCAGGTGTAAAATGACGCCCCGCCGACCTACGGAGGCCTCCGGCCGTCGGTTGGGGGCGAAGCGGGCGGGGGACTTGAGCACCCCGGCCAGGAGGGCAGCCTGATCCAGGCTCAGGTCCGGGGCGGACACGCCGAAATATCCTCGGGCGGCGGTCTCGAGCCCGTAGTAGCCGGAGCCGAAGTAGACCGTGTTCAGATACATTTCAAGGATCTGATCCTTGCCGTAGACCCGTTCCAGCTGTACCGCCAGGATGGCCTCGTCCACCTTCCGGGAGAGCTCCTTGCGGCTGTTGAGATGGGTGAGCTTGATGAGCTGCTGGGTGATGGTGCTGGCCCCTTCCACGAACGCCCCGGCCTTGAGATCGCTCCAGGCGGCACCCAAAATGCGCACCGCATCCACCCCCGGATG
>JAZRUD010000238.1:0-1189 GCA_045652385.1 Clostridia bacterium | reverse complement strand
CCCTTCCAGCCGTTTGCTGACCGTCTCGAAGAGCTCCGACCCGTCGGTGCCCACCAGATCCAGCACGGTCCGCTCGTTCCCCTCCCTGTCCCGGCCCAGGGGCTCCTCCATGGACACCTCCCCCACCAGCTTCTTTTCCGTACGAAGGCTCATGCGGATCTCGTTTTCGATGCACCGGGAGGCGTAGTTCGACAGGCTCCCCTTGTCCGGGGAAAAGGTGTCCACCGCCTTGATGAGGCCGATGGCGCCGATGGAGATGAGATCGTCCAGCTCCCGGCGTCTCGTCAGCTTCCCCCGGGCGGCGTACTTGCCCGCGATATGGGCGCAGAGCCGCAGGTTGTGGAGGATCAGCCGGTCCCGGGCTTCCTCGCTGCCCGCCGCCAGTTCCTCCAGCGCCTCCCGCTCCTCCGCCGCGCCGAGGGGCTTTGGGAAGGACGCGCTCTTGACGTATCCAGCGAAGAACAGCCCCCGCAGCAGGGACAGTAAAAGCCACAGCATAGGCCCACCTCCTTACGGATGAACCTATGCTGAATATCGACAGGATATACCACGACGCCAGCGCCTTCATATATCAACTGTTTGTTGATTTCAAAACAATAGATTGATAATTGCTTTTTGGCCATTTCTCCGATACACTGAAGGCACACCTGTGAACGAAGCGGAAAGGAGAAAGGATATGATCCAATTAGGAGAAAGGATCAAGGAGCTCCGTCGGCGGGACGGAAGGACCCAGGAAGCGCTGGCCAGCGCCCTGGGCGTTACTGCCCAGGCTGTCTCCCGCTGGGAGAAGGGCATCTGCTATCCCGATATGACCATGATCCCGTCCATCGCCAACTATTTCGGAGTCTCCATCGACGAGCTCTTCGGGTATGACAACGAACGGTCCAGAAAGGTGGACGCCCTGTATGGGCGCATTCGGGAGATGATCCGGGAGAACAACGGCGTGGATGTGAGCATGGACGGGTGCATCGCCCTGGCCCGGGAATCGCTGATCGAGTTCCCCGGGAACGAAAAGCTTACGCTGGTACTGGCCTCTGCCCTCTATACTGCCGGATACGTGCGCCGCGGCGAGCAGCATCTCGTCGATGCCGACGGCTACGGCATGTACGACACGGCGCGGCACAGGACCTATCCTGAGTGGCAGGAAGCCCTCAAGCTCTACGAAAAGCTGCTGCCCGGGCTCACGGAC
>JAZRUD010000237.1:0-6667 GCA_045652385.1 Clostridia bacterium | reverse complement strand
GAGGAGGCAGGGGCCCTGCGCCGGGGCACGGACGTCCACGAGCTGCTGCGGCGGCTGCCCCTCAAGCCCCTGACCCCGGCGGAACTGGACGAATATCTGGCCGACAAAAACGGGGAAAGGTATGGGGCGAACCTTCGGTTTTTCGTGGGCACGGACCTGTTCCGCCGCATGTGCCGCAGTCCCCGGGTCTATCGGGAGCTGCCCTTCACCCTGGCCATGGATACCCAGGCGCTTCTGGGCGTGCCCTCGGAGGAACGGGTGCTCCTGCAGGGCGTCATCGACGCCTGCTTTAGGGAGGAGGACGGATTCGTGCTCCTGGATTACAAGACCGACCGGGTGGAGGGCGATCCGGCTCTGTGGGCGGAGCGCCATCGGCGGCAGGTGGAGCTGTACGCCCGGGCCCTGGAGACCCTGACCGGGCGGCCGGTGCGGGAGAAATATGTGGTGCTGCTGAACGGGAGGGCCTGCGTGAAGCTATGAACCTGCCCCAAGCGTATTTAGATCGAATGAAGGGCCAGCTGGGCGAAGGGTATGACGCCTACCTTACGGCCATGGCTCAGCCGGAGAAGCGGGCCGCCCGGGTCAACGGGCTGAAGCTGACGGCGGAGGCGCTGCACGACCTCCGGCCGGCGTTTGTGCCGGCGGGGGGCGAGGGATTCCTGCTGCCCGAAGGGTTCGCGCCGGGAAAGGACCTCCTCCATGGGGCGGGGGCCTACTACGTCCAGGAGCTCAGCGCCCAGATGCCCGTCAGCCTCTTCGACCTACGGCCTTCCATGGCGGTGCTGGATCTGTGCGCCGCGCCGGGAGGCAAGTCCGCCCAGCTGGCGGCCAAGGTGCCCGAGGGCGTGCTGTTTTCCAACGAGATCGTGCCCAACCGGGCCAACGTGCTCCTGAGCAACCTGGAGCGCATGGGGGCGAAGAACGCCGTGGTGACGGCCATGGACCCGGAGAAACTGGTTTCCCTCACGGGACCGGTCTTCGATGCGGTGCTGGTGGACGCCCCCTGCGCCGGGGAGGGCATGTTCCGCAAGGAAGCGGAGGCCGTGGCGGCCTGGTCCCCCGAGCACGTTCTGTCCTGCGCCAGGCGGCAGCGGGCCATCCTGACCTCCGCGCAGAAGGCGGTGAAACCCGGCGGCCAGCTGGTCTATTCCACCTGCTCCTTCTCTCCCGCGGAGAACGAGGATAACGTGCAATGGTTCCTGTCGGAATTCCTTGATTTCGAATGGGTGGACGAGCGCCGCCTCTACCCTCACATCTCCCTGGGCGAGGGTCAGTACGCGGCCAAATTCCGGCGCAAAGGTGCGGCTTCGGACACGGCCTATCTCCCCCGGCGGAGCGACAAAGCGCCCCTTGTCGAGGCCTTCCTGCAGGAGGAAACGGAGGGGCTTTCCGGTCCCCTGCGCCTGCTGCCTGACGGCCGGGCCCTGCTGCTGCCGCCCCTGCCCTGCGCCCTGGAGGGCATGCGGCTCCTGCGCGCCGGGCTGCTGCTGGGTGAAACGGTCAAAAACCGGTTCGTGCCCGCCCACGCCCTCGCCATGGCGGCCGGCCTGCCTATGCACCGTCGGCAACAACTGTCGGAGTCTGAAGGGCTAAGGTACCTCCGCGGCGAGACGCTGCCCGCCTCCCTCTCCGGCTGGTGCGCCGTGACCTACCAAGGCCTTGCTTTGGGCCTCGCCAAAGGCGCCGACGGCGTCCTCAAAAACCATCTGCCCAAGGGATTAAGAGCACACTAAAAAAGGATCGCCGGAAAGGCGATCCTTTTTTCATTATTGCCGTTCTTTCAAAAACTCGAACAGGGTCTGATACTTGCGCACGCAGCGCAGGCGGTTCGCCGTGACGGCATAGTCCCCGTCGGCGGTGGAGAAGACCATGCCCTGGCGCTGGATGAGGCCGATGCCCCTGAGGTCGTGGAGGGGGAAGACTCGATCGCCCACGGTGAGCTTGTCCCGGTAGAGGGCCATGGTCCCGGTGACCAGGGGCGTCAGGCTGTGGTCGTCCTCCTTCCGGTTCAGGGTCTGGTCCTCGTCCGAGAACGCGGGACCGTCGCCCAGGGCCTCGCTAAGCTTCTCCATCTCCCCCGTCTGCCACTTGTCCCAGTCGAGAGGCGTTTTGAAGGGCGGCTCGTCCCCCTGGAAGAACCCGAACTCGTCCAGGGTCGCGGAAAGACCGCAGTCGCAGTAGAACCGGTTCCCCCGGCTGTGGAGGGTGTCGATCCGGCGGCATTTGGGACACAGGTACAGGGCCGTCTCCAGGGTCTCGGCGAAAGCCTTGCCGCGGAAGGCCACGGGCGCCTTCGCCTGGGTATCGTAGGCGTTCTCATAGAGGTCCCGGGCCAGGAGCGCGGAGATTTCCGCCTCGGACATCTTCTTGATCTCCTCCGGCGGGTAGACGCCCACGGGCGCGCCGCACATGCGGCCCTTGCGGCGGTGGGCGCTCCAGCGGGGGGTGGTGAGATACCCGCCCGTGAGCCGGTAGGTGACGAGGGTGCTTCGGGACATCTTCACCAGCTTGGCCGTGGCAGGGGCGATGGGCAGGGTTTCCCCGGTGAAGGTCCGGTTGCCCTCGGCGAACATACATACGTTCCGGCCCTTTCGGAGGGTGCGCAGGATCTGCAGCGCTGCCTCCGCGTCGGTGGTGCCCTTGATCCGCTGGATGACGGAGGCGTAGCGGGTGACCACCTTGGAGAGGAACCCCATGCGCAGCACGTTCTCCCCGGCCACGTAGTACATGTGCTCCGGGAAGCTCAGCCCCACCAGGATGGGGTCGAAGTCCGTCACGTGGTTGCTCAAAATGAGGCAGGCCCCCTCCGTCTTCGGCCCCAGCGCGTAGGTATAGTTCAGCAGCCCCTTCATGAGCAGCTTCGCCGGCTGATACAGCGCTTTGTACGCCCGCCGCTGCCGCTGATATGCCCGTTCGTCTTCCGCCATGGTAAAACCTCCTGCTGTGTTCCCCTCTACTATATACTTCCTCCCTCCGCAGCGCAAGAAAAAAACGTTGCTTTGGGCAGCGTTTTACTATATACTGTATATTGGGTGAAAATGAGGGCATTAGGAGGTTCTATGGGTATATCCAACATTCTGTCCCTGCTGTGCGGGGTGGCGCTGTTCCTCTACGGCATGTCCGTCATGGGGGACGGGCTCAAGCGCGTCGCCGGGAACAAGCTGGAAGTGATTTTGTGGCGGCTGAGCAACACGCCCATCAAGGGGATGCTGCTGGGATTGGGCGTCACGGCGGCCATCCAAAGCTCGTCGGCCACTACCATCATGGTGGTGGGCTTTGTGAACTCCGGCATGATGAAGGGAATCCAGGCCATCCCCATCATCCTGGGCGCCGTTGTGGGCACCAGCGTTACGGGCTGGCTCCTGTGCCTGTCGCTTCTGGGCGGGGGCGGGGGCTGGGTATCCCTGTTCTCCACGGCCACCATCACGGCGGCGGTGGCCATTGCGGGCACGATTCTGCGCATGGTGTCCAAATCCTCCGTCAAAAAGCACGTGGGGGACATCCTGCTGGGGTTCGCCGTGCTCATGTTCGGCATGTCCGTCATGTCCGACGCGGTGCTGCCCCTGAAGGAGAGCGCCAAGTTCCGGGAACTGCTTCTTCTGTTCGATAACCCCCTGCTGGGCATTCTGGTGGGCGTGGTCTTTACGGCGATGCTCCAGAGCGCTTCGGCGGCGGTGGGCATTCTGCAGGCCCTGTCCATGACCGGGGCGATCACGGCGGAACCTGCCATTCCCATCATCATGGGCATCGCCATCGGCGCCTCGGTGCCGGTGCTGCTGGGCGCCATCGGCGCGGGCCCCACGGGCAGGCGGACGGCCCTGGTCTACCTGTTCATCAACGTTTTGGGCACATTGATCTGCCTCATCCCCTATTTCGTCGCCACTGTTCTGTTGCCTGAGAATATCCGCCATGGGGTAGTGGGCCCCGTGGAACTGGCAGCCATCAACTCCGGCTTCCGGGTTCTGTCTGCCGTGGCGCTGCTGCCCTTTGTCAACGGCCTTCGCCGCCTGGCCCATCGGCTGGTGAAGGACCGGCCCGAGGACCTTGCCCAGCAGGCCATGATCGACCGGCTGGAGGAGCGGTTCATCGCCCATCCCGCCCTGGCCATCGAGCAGAGCAAGATCGTTCTTGCCAAGATGGCGGACACGGCCCAGGAGAACCTGGTTCGGGCGCTGAAGCTGCTCAACCACTGGTCCGACGGGGAGTTCGAAGCTGTGGAACGGCTGGAACAGCAGGTGGACACCTATGAGGACAAGCTGGGCACCTATCTCGTGCAAGTGAACCGGCAGGAACTGACCCCGGAGCAGAACAAGGAGATCAGCAAGTTTCTCCACTGCATCAGCGATATCGAACGCATCAGCGACCACGCCATGAACGTAGGCGAGGTAGCCCAGGAGATCGCCGAAAAGAAGGTGACCTTCTCCGTGGAGGCCAAGCGGGAGCTGAACGCCCTCATCGCCGCTGTGGAGGAGATCGTGGGGTTGGCTATGGGTGCTTTCGAGACGGAAAACGTGAAGGAGGCCTACCGGGTGGAGCCCCTTGAGGAAATGATCGACATGCTGTGTGACGAGCTGAAGCTCCACCACGTGAACCGGGTCCAGGCGGGGGAATGCACCCTGGATCAGGGATTCGTGTTCAACGATCTGATCACGGATCTGGAGCGGGTGTCGGACCATTGTTCCAACATCGCCGTGGCTATGATCGAGCTGGAGGAGGGGGCTTTCGATACCCACGAATACCTCAACAGTCTGCAGGACGCCCACTCCGACAGCTTCAAGCGCTATTTTGACGCGTATAAAAACAAGTACGATCTTGCGCGGGAAGATTTCTCCACCGGCATCTACGACTTGAGCAAGGCCGAGAGCTCGGTTAAGTCCCCGGCCAGGGCTGCCGCGCCCGCGGCGGTCAGCTCCTCCCGGGAACCGTAGCCGTAGAGGACGCCGATACAGGGGAGGCCGTTTTCACGGGCGCCGATGACGTCGTGCTCCCGGTCCCCCACCATGACCGTTTCAGACGGGTCCAAATGATAGGTACTGAGGGCGTAGGCGATGACCTCGCCCTTTTTCGTGCGCTGCTCGTCCATGGTGGAGCCGGTCACCGCCTCGAAGTACCGGAGGAGGTCAAAGTGCTCCAATATGCGCAGGGAGAGGGGTTCCGGCTTGGACGTGGCCACGAACAGCCGAAGGCCCGCCGCCTTCAGCTCCGCGAGACAGGCCCCGATGCCCGCATAGGGCACGTTCTCGAATAAACCCTTGGTGCCGAAGTGCTCCCGATAGTAGACCAGCGCCTGGTCTGCTTCCGCTCGGCTCAAGCCCCATTCGCTCATGAACATTTCAATGAGCGGCGGGCCGATGAACACGAAAAGCTTCTCCCGGGGGCTCACCGGCATACCCAGCCGCCGCTGGGCGTGCATCAGCGAGTTGGTGATCCCTTCAGCTGGATCGGTCAACGTGCCGTCCAGGTCGAATAGTACGTTCTTGATGCGATTCATGGGTTCTCCTCTCTTTGCGGCGCAGCCGCAAAACATCGCTGCGCCTTTGGCGCTACATCGCTGTGCGGCTAAGCCGCACCACATCACTTGCGCCGCCAGGCACAAACATCACTGATTCTTATTCTCGCCTTTTGCTGTTTTGCACGAGGCTACCAACATGACCCGTATAGAGGTGCACTGATCGTTCAGCACTTTATACTTTACATCGTCTATGTATTTGGTTTCGTGCAACAGCTCCAGCCAATACCCTGTTTCGCTGGCTTCCTTCAGTGCGATTTCCAGTTTGGAAATGAAGTCCTTTCGACTCTGGGCATGTTTCGCCTCATAAATGTTTGCACCGATGGATGTGCCGGAACGCGCGATCTGGTTGGAGATGATGGTCTCGTGCTTTTCCTTCAGCTCATGCACAAGGTCAAGGATTTGAACAGCGAAATTCAAGGAAAGCGTACGGAGCTTGGATTCGGGCATAGCTGCCTCCTGTGGAAGTGATGTGCCGCTTTGCGGCGTGATGTTTTGCGAATGTGTCGCAAAGCGATGTATGGCCGCTTTGCGGCCAAGCGATGTGCTGTGTCCTGCTTCAGCAGGACGCATCGTTTGACAAAATGTCACGTACCATATTTCCGATCTCAGCGGTGTCCATGTCCGCGATCTCGTCATAGGGAAGGACGGCCTTCACGGTGAGACGGACGTTGGTTTTGCGGCGGAGAAAGTTCTTTTCCACCAGCTCAGAGTTCTCGGTTTTAAGGATCGCCAGGGGGCACTTGGCCCACTGGGCGGCCTTGAAGCAGCCCACCCGGAAGGGAAGCAGCTCGCCGGTCTTGGAGCGGGTTCCCTCGGGGTAGATGCCGATCGCCTCTCCGGCCCGGATGCGGCGGACCGCCTGGCGGATGACCGAAAGACCCTGCTTATCGTCGCTCCGGTCCAGGGACAGGCATCCGGAGCCTACGATGATCCGGCCGCCCACAGGAATATCCGCGTTCTCCTTTTTGGTGACGAAGGTCAAACCCCGCTTTCGAAGGGCGTACATGGCGGTGATGGGGTCGAAGTCGGACCGATGGTTCCCGACCAGCAAAAACCCGCCCTCCGGCAGCTTCTCCCCGCCGATCAGATCCACCCGGACGCGGCCTGCCTGCAGCAGGGGGCCGAGGCTGAGGGCGATGAGCTTGCGATAGAAGG
>JAZRUD010000236.1:0-8739 GCA_045652385.1 Clostridia bacterium | reverse complement strand
CCAGCTCCTTCCAGAGGAACAGCCCGTCTTCCAGAGTCATATAGGTGTGGGCCGAGCCCTCCTTGGGCATGGACAGGGAGCCGGGGTTCAGGTATGTGACGCCGTTCCGGGTTTCGCAGGCGGGCACGTGGGTGTGGCCGTGGAGAAGGATGTCCCCCTCGTGGAGCGGCGGGAGGCTGTCCAGGTTGAACAGATGGCCGTGGGTGACGAAGATGATCCGCTTCCCCTCTGAAAGCAGCGCGTAGTCCGCCCAGATGGGGAAGGAGAGCACCACCTGGTCGATGTCCGCGTCGCAGTTCCCCCTGACCGCCATAATGTCCCCCTGCCGGCTGTTCAGCAGCACCGTCACTGTCTTGGGATCGTAGTCCCGGGGCAGGTCGTTCCGGGGCCCGTGGTAGAGGAGATCCCCCAAGAGGAGCAACCGGTCCGCCTTTTCCCGGTCGAAGGCGTCCAGAAGCGCCTTGCAGTAGTAAGCCGATCCATGCAGGTCCGACGCGATAAGCCATTTCATACGTTTTGCTCCCTGAATTTTGATACGAAGAGTATATCAAGAATTGCCCCGCTTGACAATTCCGGCCCATATATTTATGCTAAAAAAAGAAAGAAACCAAGGAGGATCTGCAAAAATGGAAGCTGTTGAAAGAGTATGCGCGTTTTTGGACGAGGCTCAGGTCTATTACCTGGCCACTGTGGAGGGCGATCAGCCCCGGGTCCGGCCCTTCGGCACGGCCATGGTCTATGAAGGGAAGCTGTATATCCAGACCGGGAAGGTGAAGCCCGTTTCCAAGCAGCTTGCCGCCAACCCCAAGGCGGAGATCTGCGCCTTCAGCAAGGGTCAGTGGGTCCGCATCTCGGGCCGGCTTCTGAACGACGATCGCCGGGAGGCGAAGGTCGCCATGCTGGAGAAGTACCCGAATTTGAAAGCCATGTACGACCCGGACGACGAAAACACTCAGGTCCTCTATCTTGCCGACGCCCAGGCCACCTTCTCTTCCTTCGCCGCCCCGCCGGAGACGGTGGCGCTGTAAGGCCCTTTTCCCTCCACGTTCCGTAGGTTGCCGTCACAGCCCGGCTGCGGTACACTGAGGCCATAGGAGGAAAAAGCTATGGACAGATATGTGACCGGGGAAGTGATCCGCGCCCTGCGGGAGAAGAAGGGGTTGACCCAGGAGGAGCTGGCGCAGCGGATCTTCGTCAGCGGCAAGGCGGTGAGCAAGTGGGAGACCGGCAAGGGCTACCCGGACGTCAGCCTGCTGGAACCCCTGGCGGCGGCCCTGGGCATCTCCGTCATCGAGCTCCTTTCCGGCCAGCACGTGCGCAACCGGAACCGGGCCGCCAACATGGCCCGGGGAAAATGGTACGTGTGTCCCGTGTGCGGAAACGTTTTGTGGGCCGCCGGGGAGGCGGTCGTCAGCTGCTGCGGCATCACCCTGCCGCCCCTGGAGCCGGAGGCGGGGGACGAGGAACACGGGATAGAGGTCCGGCGGGCGGAGGACGAGTACCTCGTGACGGTGGACCACCCCATGACCAAGGATCACTACATCTCCTTCCTGGCGGCGGTGTCGGACGGGGGCGTACAGCTCACGAAGCTCTATCCGGAAGGCCCCGCCCAGGCCCGCTTCCGCATGGACGGCGTCCGGCGGGCATATGCCTGCTGCAACCGGCATGGGCTGTTCGAGACACGGATCTGAAGAACGGGATTGACAAGTGAACGATCGTTTACTATACTCATGGTAAACGATCGTTTTTGTTTACGGAGGGATCGATGGGAGACACCAAGGAACGGATACTGCTGACGAGTTTGGGGCTGTTCGCGCAAAAGGGGTACGAGGCCGCCTCCGTCAGCGACATCGCCGAAGCCCTGGGCATCACCAAGGGCGCGCTGTACCGGCACTTCGTGAGCAAGCGGGCCATCTTCGAGGCGATCCTCGCGCGCATGGAGGCGCGGGACGCGGAACAGGCCAGGGCCCACGATTTGCCTGAGGGGCCCGCGGAAGGGGACGCTGCCGCCTACGAGACCGCGGCGGCGGCGGACATCGCGGAATTCAGCAGAGCCATGTTCCGCTACTGGACGGAGGACCCCTTCGCCGCCCCGTTCCGCCGGATGCTGACGCTGGAGCAGTATCGAAGCCCCGAGATGGGCCGCCTCTATCAGCAGTATTTGGCCGCCGGGCCTCTGGGGTACGTGGCGGACCTGCTCCGGGCCCGGGGAATCACCGATCCGGAGCGGCGGGCAGCATCGTTCTACGGGCCCATGTTCCTCCTCTACAGCGTCTACGACGGGGCGGCGGACAAGGCTCAGGTGACGGCGCTGCTGGACGAGCATATAGAGCGCGCAAAAATAGAATTGATGGAGGGAGAAAGATGAAAGAGGGTATCGTCATCCGTCGGGAAACGGAAAGAGACCATTTTGCGGTGGAGAACCTGGTGCGGGAATCCTTTTGGAACGTATACCGGCCCGGGTGCCTGGAGCATTTCGTGCTCCATCGCCTGAGGGAGGACCCGGCCTTCGTGCAGGAGCTGGACTTCGTCATGGAGCAGGACGGGCGGCTCATCGGGCAGAACATGTTCATGCGGGCCCACATCGACGCCGATGACGGGCGGCAGATCCCCATCTTCACCATGGGGCCCATCTGCGTCGCCAACGATCTGAAGCGGCAGGGGTACGGGAAGATGCTGCTGGACTATTCCCTGGCGCAGGCGGCGGCCCTGGGCTGCGGCGCCCTGTGCTTCGAGGGGAACATCCTCTTTTACGGAAAATCCGGCTTCACCTACGCCCGGAACTTCGGCATCCGCTACCACGATCTGCCGGAAGGAGCAGATGCTTCCTTCTTCCTGTGCCGGGAGCTGATCCCCGGCTACCTTTCGGGCGTCACCGGCGTCTACGGTCCCCCGGAGGGGTACTTCGCCGCCGACCGGGAGCCTGAGGCCTTCGAAGCCTTCGACGCCCTGTTCCCGCCCAAGGTGAAGCTGAAGCTGCCCGGGCAGCTGGTATGAAAAAACGCCCCGCGGAGGGGCGTTTTTTATGCCTTGTATTTGTTATAGATCCGCTTGTACGCGATCACCAGAACGGGGATGCCTCCCAAACACCAGGCGGCCATCGCGACGCCCGCAGCAGCGACGTTGAAAAGGCTCAGCAGGGCGGCGGCCCAGAACCCCAGGGAGTAGACGATCCACATCCAGCCGTTGGCCCTGTTGTAGGCGGGGATGTCCCTGATCTGCCAGGGCTTCACCTCGCTGCCGGCATAGAACCACATGGGCTTTTTGCTCTTCATGGCGAAGATGCCCATACCCGTGAACAGGGCGGCCACAGGGATCATGATGCAGATAAACAGATACTTTTCCATAGACGCCTCCTTGTATGCTCAATTTAGCGGCACGTAGCCTGTGGCTTCGATCAGGGCCTGCCCCTCGGGGGACAGGAGCCAGTCGATGAGCCTGCGGGTGTTCTCGTTGGGGTCGTCCGCCCGGTACACGGCGTAGAAGGGGACGACCACGGGGTAGTCGCCGCTGCGGATGGTCTCCGCGTCCGGGTAGACGCCGTCGAGCCGCAGGACCTTCACGTCGGCGTCCCCCACCATATCCAACAGGTAGAACCGGAAGGAGTAGCCCAGCGACCCGCCGAACAGGGCCAGGGGGGATTTGCCCCCCATGGGCCGGTCCCCCATGAAGGCGTCCATGACGCTTTGGCTGCCGCTGCCCTGCAGCCGGGTCACGGGGTTGATGGGCCGATCCGGCCCGCCCACGTCCCGCCAGCTGCGGATACTGCCGCCGTAGATGTCCCTGATCTGTGCGGCGGTCAGGTCCTCCACCGGGTTTTGACCGTTGACGAAGAACACGAAGGCCTCCAGGCCGATGGGCACGTATACGAGCGCCACGCCTTTCTCTGCGGCGTACTGCTTCTGCTCGGCGGACGGCGCGGCTGCAAAGAGGACGTCCGCAGTCCCGTCCACGACGGCCCTGTAGCCACGGACCGTGTTCCGGTATTGCATCCTGCTGTCCGGGGCGAAGTTCTCCCCGTAGTAGTTGTCGTCGGAGAAGACGCCGCCCTCATAGGTCACGGAGCCCCCCGGGTACAGGTTGTGGATCACCGCCGCGTACACCGGCACCAGGGCCGCCGCCCCGTCCAGCACGGGCAGATCGCCGGCGAGCCGAAAATCGGTGTCGATGGCGGGCAGATCGGACCCCGCTTCGAAGGGAAGATACCGGCCCACGTCCACCATCCTGGGCCGGGCGGAATCGCTGAAGTTGTTGGAGAGCCGCCGGGTCAGGAGCAGATAGAGGCTGCCGTTGAACCCCAGAAAGAGAACGGCGACCAGCAAAAGTATTCCGATTTGACGAAACAACGCCCGCTTGTCCATATCACCAAAGTTCCCTGGCGATGAATTGGATGATGGAGGCGTGCTCGTAGGCGTAGACGGCGTAGGCGAAGTGGGCCGCGGTCAGCAGGAGACAGAGGCCCAGCAGAAGGCCGAACACGATACGAAAGCTCCTGGGTTTCATGGCGCTGCCTCACATATGAGCCAGGGCGGCCACCAGCAGCAGGAGGATGCCCAGACAGAGGCCCACCAGAATGAAGGCCGCTATGGCGGAGGCGATGAGGCTCCGCCGCCAGCCCTTGAATCGTTCCGGCTGCGCCTCCCGCCGGGCCCTCGCTTTGAAGAAGCCGACCAGGCTCACGACGAACCAGATCACCGCCGCCGCAGGCAGGGCGAAGAACAAAAAGACGATGAGATTGCCGATGAACGCTTCCATGGAGGCCTCCCAACTGTTTTCAACAGTATACCAAAGATGGGGCCTGAAGGCAATCGAAGCCTTCTTTTTTCATAAAAACGGCCAAATGCTACGGATCGTAGCAAAAAAGTTGTCAAAAGACAGCTTTTGTCGCTTGTTTTGCAAGCCTCCGTTGCGTATACTGAGGCCATCGAAAGCAAGGAGGACAAGGAAATGACGTTTGCACAGAAGCTGAAGGATCTGAGGACCCGGGCGGGCATGTCCCAGGAAAAGCTCGGCGAACGGGTGGGCGTGAGCCGCCAGGCCATCACCAAGTGGGAGACCGACAAGGGGGCCCCGGACATGGACAACCTGATGGCCCTCTCGGACCTCTTCGGGGTCAGCGTGGACGAGCTTCTGGGCCGGGAGGCCCGGCGGCCCGCGGAGGGATATGTATATGAAAGCGTGACGGAGTACGACATCGCCGAGCCCAAGCGGTACGACATGAAGCTGGGCGGCGCCCGCCGGCTGACGGTGAAAGGCTACGCAGGGGAGAAGCTCCGGGTGCGGCTCCTGTCCGACACCCTCTCCACCCTGGCGGCCGACTGCAAGGTGCGGATCGACGACACCCGGGGACGGCTGGACGTGGACCTGGTGCGGCAGAACGGCATGACCGAGGCGGCGGTCCGGGAAGGGCTCGCCGTGGCGGTGGAGCTGCCGGATAAGTATGTCCATCACGTGGAGCTGGCGGCCAACGTGACCGAGCTGGCGGTGGGCCCATTGACCGCGGAGGACCTGGAGTTCGACGGCAAGGTCCAGAACGTGGTGGTGGACGGGTTCGCCGGAGCCATGGAGATCGACAGCAGCCTGGACATGAAGGTGGAGGTGCTGGCCCTGTCGGGGAGCCTGGCCCTCAACCAGGTGGCCGCCGTGTCCCGGCTGACGGTGCCTGCCGCCTTCGCCTTCGCCGTCCGGAAGCGGGGCATCGGCAACGCCCTCTACTTCGAGCAGGACGGCCGGCGGACCGAGGATTTCTCCGATCCCGAGGCCGACACCGTCATCGAACTCAACGGCATGAAGAGCGAGCTGTTCCTCTGCAGACAGTGAATCCCGGCGACGGTCACAGCGCGGACGAATGTCCGCGCTGTTGCGCTTTTGGCCCGCGGGTGGTATACTTTTTCCTAAGGAAAATCAAGGAGAGAAGGGAAAAATGGAACAGAAGAACTACATCGCCCGGACCAGCGGCCTGAAAACCAGGGACTACGTGGGCTACGCCCTGGTGGACACGGCGGGCTGCCTCATCTTCAGCCTGGTGACCACGCTCCTGCAGAAGTATTATACCGACATTTTGCACCTCGGGCCGCTGTTCATCATGCTCATGTTCATCGGCGCCCGCGTTTGGGACGCCATCAACGACCCCATCATGGGCCGCATCGCCGATACGGCCAAGCCCGGCAGGTTCGGCCGCTATCGACCCTGGCTCCTCTACGCCGCCGCGCCGCTGGCCCTCTCCGGGGTGCTCATGTTCGTGAAGCTCCCGGGCATGGGCGAAGAGGGCCACGTGGTGGGGACAGCCGTCTTCGCCACCTGCACCTATATCCTCTTCGGCATGATCTACACGGTCCTGCAGATCCCCTACGGGTCACTGGCCTCCGTGGTCACCACCGACGACGGGGAGCGCAACAAGCTCTCCGTGTTCCGGTCCATCGGCGCGGCCCTCGGGTCCATCCCGGTGCTGCTGATCGCCAGCTTCGCCTACTCGAAGCGCCTGGACGCCAACGGCCAGGCGGTGATCGGCGAGAACGGCAAGGCCATCACCGACATGCAGTATAAGCCGGTGTTCCTGGGCGTCGTCCTCATGGCGATCGCCTCTTTGGCCCTGCTGCTCGTCGCCTTCGCCCTCAACAAGGAACGGGTCCAGGCCAAGCCCCAGCCCAAGGTGAAGGGCGGGGCCCGGAAGGCCGTGGGCCTGCTGTTCAAAAACCGGGCCTTCGTGGCGGTGAGTCTGGCGTCCATGCTGCTCCTTTCGGGCCAGATGTTCACCCAGAGCTTCTACACCTCCCTCTTCGACGACTACTTCCATGCCAACTGGATGAACCTGGCCACCCAGGCCTGCACCTATTCGCCCATGCTGGTCATGATGTTCTTCCTGCCCAGGATGGCGCGGAGGATCGGCAAGAAGGAGGTCACCGCCGTGGGCTGCGCGGCGGCCGCCGCCGCGAATTTGGTCCTCTTCTTCCTTCGCGGCATGGCCCCGGAGAAGCTCATGTGGGTGTTCCTGATCCTCTGCTTCGTCTCGGGCTGCGGCCTCACCACCCTGGTCATGCAGCTCTGGGCCATGGTGACGGACGCTCTGGACGATCTGGAGGTGAAGACCGGCAGCCGGGACACGGGCACGGCCTACTCCGTGTTCAACTTTTTCCGAAAGCTGGGGCAGGTCCTCTCTGCCGTATGCGTGAACGGGGCGCTCCTGGGCATGCACTATCGGTACGAGAAGGGCGCGGTCCAGACGTTGGAGAATCTGAAGATCATGTACGATCTCGCCACCATCATCCCCGCCGTGCTCTTCGGCCTCATGGCCCTGATCCTCTTTGCCTGGTATCCCCTTTCCCGTCAGCGGGTGGCGGCCCTGCAGCAGGAGAAGGAACGGACGCTGAAGGAATCCTACGAGAAAAAGCTGATCGACATCGGATAAAGGTCCAAACGGAAAGGAGTCCCACCATGAAGAAAGCAAGGATCAAATGGGCGGTGTTGCTGGCGGCGCTGCTGATCGGCGCCTTCGTCGCGCTGACCAACGCCAACGGCATCCAGACCGATCACGGCAACGTCGTCGTCACCGAGGGCGTCATCGACGCCTACCGGGGCGAGAACGGCGAGGAGCATCTGGGGATGATGACCTACAAGCTCTACACGCCCAAGACCGCCACGGCGGAGCACAAGGCCCCCGGGGTGCTGCTGCTCCACGGCTACCAGAACGATCGGGAGACCAACGCCGCCTACGCTATCGAGCTGGCCCGCCGGGGCGTGGTGGTCCTGTCCCTGGACGAGTACGGCCACGGGTTCAGCGAGCCGGGATTGAAGGAGCGAGGCTACGTGAACCACACCGTGAAGGTGAACTACGGCGAGGACAGCGTCGAGGCCGGCACCTTCAAGAAGGTGGGGAGCACGGTCCGCTACCGCGTCCTCATGAACTTCTCCAACCTGTCCTTCTTCAACGACCACTATTCCAAGGACGAGGACGGCAATGCCGTCGTGGACAGCTCCTGCGGCGGCGTGGCGGCCTACGCGGTCCTGGCTGCCATGGACAACGTGGACAGCGACCGTCTCGGTATCAGCGGCCACTCCATGGGCACCTGGGCCGGCTGGTCCGTGGCGGCGGCCTACGCGGGCACGGACATTGAGCCCCGGGCCACGGTCCTTCAGTGCGGCGAGCTGTTTAGGGACAGCGTTTACGACACGAGCAGGATCCATTTCAACAACGTGCTGCTGCTCCAGGCCAAATGGGACGAGTTCAGCTACTTCAGGGACTACAAGCGGGTGGTGGACGACGACCTGCTCAAGTCCGACCTCCGGTGCGAGTTTTTGGGAACGACCGCCGACAAGGCGGCCTGGGACAAGACCTTCGGCGATTTCACCGACGGCAGCGCCCGGCGGATGGAACTCCTCTACACCAACCATCGCTTGACCACCCATAACGCCCAGGGCCTGGCGGTGGCATTGGATTGGTTCAAGACGGCCTTCGGGGTCGGGAGTATGAACGATCTCCCCGTCACGGACCAGATCGCCATGACCAAGGAATGGCTGGTACTCCTCGCGATGCTCGCGACGCTCCTCGCCATGGTGCCCCTTGCAGAGCTGCTCCTCACCGTTCCCTTCTTCGCCGCCATCCTCCAGCCCCTGCCCCCCAAGGCGAACGTCAAGCCGAAGGGCAAGTGGTGGAAGGGCGCGATCATCACCATGCTGATCGCGGGCCTTACCTACCCGTTCATGACCCAACTCCGCCACGCGCTGCTGCCCCTTCCGGAG
>JAZRUD010000235.1:0-3243 GCA_045652385.1 Clostridia bacterium | reverse complement strand
CTGCTGGATTAAAGCAGCACAAATATACTTGCAAAAAAGGATACGTCTCTCACAGGGCGTATCCTTTTTGCTTACGGTTTTACCGGACTGAAGGGCTATAAAGCATACCCTTTCCTGCGCACGTGGCCGAGATAGACAAGGTCCACGACGGTGCTCATGCCCCAGGTGATGGGGTAGATCCAGCAGGCCAGCAGGATGTTGTGGTAGACCTGGCCGATGGTCATCAGCACCAACACCCGCACGGCGCACCAGCAGATCAGCATGACCAGCATGGGCACCATGGGCTTGCCCAGGCCGCGGAACACGGCGGCGGACACATGGGAGAAGCCCAGCAAACAGAAGAATAGGGAGCAGACACGGCCCCGGAGCACCCCGTAGGCGATGACGTTGGGATCCTGGTTGAAGGCGGCCACCAGCTGAGGCGCGAAGAGGAACATGACGATCCCCACGACCTCCACGGCCACCACGGAGCAGAGCAGGCCGAAGCGGATGCCCTCCTTCACCCGATCCAGCTTCTGGGCGCCGATGTTCTGGGAGATGAAGGTGGCCATGGCCATGGAGAACGCGGTCACCGGCAAAAAGGCGAAACCCTCCACCTTGGCATAGGCGCCGATGCCCGCCATGGCGGCGGCGGAGAAGGAGTTGATGTAGGACTGAATGAGCACGTTGGACAGGTCGATCACCGTGTTCTGCACCGCCGTGGGCAGGCCGAACAGCACGATCTCCCGGAGCCGCCGCCAGTGGAACCCGATCTTGCTGAAGGAGATGCGGATGTCCCCGGATTGGCGCAGCAGGCGAATCATGACCAGCAGCGCGGCGATCCCTTGGGACACGATGGTGGCGATGGCCGCCCCGTCCACGCCCCTGTGAAAGACGCCGATCAGGGTGATGTCCAGCACCACATTGATGACGGAGCTGGTGATGAGGTAATAGAGGGGATGGGTGGAGTCGCCGCTGGCCTGCAGGATGCCCACGAAGATGTTGTACATGACCAGGCCCGTGCAGCCTGCGAAATAGATCTTCAGATACAGGGCCGCGTCGGCGAACACGTCCTCCGGCGTACCCATGGCCCGCAGGATCACCGGCGAGAACAGGACCCCCAGGACCGTGAACAGCGCGCTGAAAAACAGCCCCATGGCTACGGCCGTGTGGACGGTCTGGGAGGTCTTCTCCGGGTCCTCCGCGCCGATATACCGGGCGATTACGATGCCCGCGCCCATGGAGAAGCCGGTGAAGGTACCCACGGCCAAATAGACGATGGAGCCCGTGCTGGTCACGGCGGCCAGGGCGTTGCGCCCCACCAGGTTGCCCACGATCAGCGCGTCGGCGGTGTTATATAGCTGCTGGAACAGATACCCGATGAACACCGGGATCGCGTAACGCAGGACCCGCTGGTGGATGGGCCCCTCCGTCATCAGATACTGTTTGGTTTTGTGGTCGGTACTCTGCATGTCGCCGCTTTCTCAGGATGGATTTGCTGACAAGAGTATATCACCTCCCCGGGAAAAATCAATGCCGCGGCGGGGCGTTTTCCTTCGCGCAGAAATCATGCCCTATTAGATTGATCATGCAATCACATTTCCAAGGCATTTCTGGTCATATTGATATAGGACCTCGTTGATCTCAATGAGATCGTATTTCTTACTGATAATAAAGTATTCGACGATGATGTCCGTCTTGTCGTTTGGGTTCAAGGCCAATCCAGCCTTATTTAGCAGCTGTTTCGTGTCTTCCAAAGTCAGTTTCAAAACAACGGCAAAGGCAAGGACCGTCTGTTTGGTCGGCTGATAATGTACGTTAGAGCGTATTTTGGAAAAGTGCTGCTTGGTTATATTCGCCTTCTTGTAGCATTCTGCGTCTGTCATGCCGCTTTCAGTAATGAGCCGCAGCAGAGCGTCTGAGAAGCTTTCATGCTTTTCGGCAAGCATTGCTTCCAGGTTCGGCACCGCCGTTGTAAGTGATGGGACCGTCCCTACAGATGTTCTGCAAGCTTGAATCTCGTTCTTTATTTCTTCTGCATTTTTGCCGGAAGGCTCCTTCGGGGTATAGGTATATGTATATGGATCGAAATCCAGACGGTGGCGATCAATATAATGCTCATCGATAAAAGAATCAATGTCTTTTAGAAGCTTCTTGCTGATTTCATAGGCTTTTTTGTCATATACCAATAGATAAACCATCATGTCGTGAGACATTAAGAAATTGGTGATTGTATCCAGAGCAATACGAAGGACCTGATCCTTAGGAAATCCGAACGTGCCGGAGGCGATCAGCGGGAAGGCGATGCTTTTGCAGCCCAGTTCGTTGGCGGTCTCCAGCGCATTTCGATAGCAGGAGGCGAGCTTTTTGCGCTCATCGAGCATGCCACCCTGCCAAACAGGCCCAAAAGTATGTATTATGTATTTGCAGGGAAGCCGAAAGCCTTCCGTTACGGCGACTTCGCTTTCTTTCAAGAGTTGCAGAGCATCACAGGCAGCTCTTAGTTCCGGACCTGCGGCAAAATGGATGCGAGCATCCGTCCCACCGCTGCCGGAGAACATGTAATCGGTGGGATTGACGATGGCATCCACCTTCATCTTGGTGATGTCCTGTCGGATTATTTCGTATGGCATGGCCACTCCCCCTATGATATGATACAATAATACCATGAGGCGGAATTCGGCGCAATTATTTGACAAGCAAAAGATAACCTAGATAGAAGTCCCCTGTCAGTTGACCCACGAAGCCTCTTTCTTGAGTATACTGTGAGCAACAAGAAACAAAAGAGGAGGAAATCAGAAGTGTTAGGTGCGATCATCGGCGACATGGTGGGTTCTATCTACGAGTTTTCCAACCACCGCAGCAAGGACTTTCCCTTCTTCCACGACGAGTGCTGGCCAACGGACGACAGCATCATGACCATTGCAATAGCCAAGGCTTTGCTGGCGACGGACGGTAAAGCGGAGGGCCTTAGCAAGCAGGCTGTCAAGTGGATGCGCAAGATTGGTCGGCAGTATCCTGACTGCGGTTTTGGCGGCCGATTCTACGGCTGGATGTTTTCCGAACGGCCTCAGCCTTACGGCAGCTACGGCAATGGCGCCGCCATGCGGGTCAGCGCCTGCGGCTGGGCAGCGGGCAGCCTCGATGAGGCCAAAGAACTGGCTTACGCCGTGACCCATGTAACCCACGACCATCCCGAAGGCATCGACGGTGCGGAAGCTACCGCCTGCGCCATATATCTAGCCCGCACCGGCAGCAGCAAGG
>JAZRUD010000234.1:0-1174 GCA_045652385.1 Clostridia bacterium | reverse complement strand
CCCTGTACGACGCCGACGCCCTGACCTATTCCGTGTTCTCTCTGCCGGAGGCCATCCGTTCCGACGTGTCCGTTAGCCCCGACGGCGCATACTATCTTTTCCCCACGCCGGGCCGAGCCAACGGCCCCGCCTCCTATAGCGCCTCTGACGGGGGATGCTACGACTTTGGGGGCGTGTTCGTCAGCGAGGTCTGCGCCTATGCGGGGGCGGGCAAAAACGACTGGATCGAGCTGTATAACGCCACCGCCGAATCGGTGTCCCTGGAAGGCTGGCGGCTGGGGGAGGACCGGGAGGGGGGGATAGCCCTCGTCCTCTCCGGCACCGTAGCCCCGGGCGGATACGCCGTGTTCGAGACCACCTCCCACGACGAGCGGCAAAAGGACGGCGTCGGCGTTTTCGGCTTGTCTATGACCGGCCAGACCCTCTATCTGGTGGACGACGAAGGACGGCTCCGGGACGAGTTCGCCACGGGCGTGCTGGAGCCTGAGCGCAGTTCCGGACGCATCGAGGGCAACGGCAGCATTGCCCGGGTATTCTTTATGAAGACGACCAAGGGCGCCCGAAACAGCGATCAGTACGCCCCGGGCTATGCCAAAGCCCCCGTGTTTTCCAGGACCGACCTATATCAGACGGATCCCTTCGAGCTGGTTTTGACCTCCGGCGAGGGGGCTATCATTCGCTATACTACCAACGGCAGCGAGCCCACGGCCTCCTCCACGGCGTATACCGGACCCATCTCCATCCAAAAGAACACTGTCGTCCGTGCCTTCGCCCAGGAGGATGGGCTCCTGGACAGCGAGATCGTCACCTATACCTTCCTCTTCACGGAGCCCCATCAGCTGCCGGTGGTCTGCGTTTCCCTGAAGCCCAAGGACCTGGATGCCCTTGCTTCCGCCCGGTCCAAGGTGTCCGCCAGCAAGGAGCAGCGCAAGGGATATTTCAGCTATTACGAGGGCGGAAAGCTCTCCACCGAGTTCCCGGCGGACTTCAAGACCAAGGGCGCGGGGACACTGGGCTACGAGCAGCTCTCCTTGACCATCCATCTCAGAGGGAAATACGGCCAGGGCAGCGTGACCTATCCGTTCTTCAAGGAGTACGGCTGGCGGGAGTATACCTCCCTGTGCATCCGCAACTCCGGGCAGGACAATTCCTCCGCCCGTATCCGGGATTCCTA
>JAZRUD010000233.1:0-1670 GCA_045652385.1 Clostridia bacterium | reverse complement strand
TGGGTGATGTCCTCGCCGGTGGCGACGCCGCCGGTGTGGAACGTGCGCATGGTCAGCTGGGTGCCCGGCTCGCCGATGGCCTGAGCGGCGATGATGCCCACGGCCTCGCCGATCTCCACGTAGCCGCCGGTGGCCTGGTTGGCGCCGTAGCACTTGGCGCACACGCCGTGCTCAGCCCGGCAGGTGAAGACGCTGCGGCACAGAACCTCGGTGATGCCGGCCTTCTCGATGGCCTCCGCCTGCTCGTAGGTGATCATGGTGTCCGCAGGAACGATCTCGGCGCCGGTCTTCGGATCGACGATTGGATCGATGGTGTAGCGGCCCACCACACGGGCGGACAGGGGCTCGATGAGCTTGCCGTCGTCCAGGATGGCGGTGAGGACCATGCCCTTGGGCGTGTCGTTCCGGGAAGCGAAGCAATCCTCTTCGCGGATGATCACGTCCTGGGACACGTCCACGAGACGGCGGGTCAGGTAACCGGAGTCAGCGGTACGCAGAGCCGTGTCGGCCAAGCCCTTGCGGGCGCCGTGGGAGGAGATGAAGAACTCCAACACAGACAGGCCTTCGCGGAAGTTGGCGCGGATAGGCACCTCGATGATCTGACCGGAGGGGTCGGCCATCAGGCCGCGCATGCCGGCCAGCTGACGGATCTGGGCCTTGCTGCCGCGGGCGCCGGAGTAAGCCATCATGGCAATGGGGTTGTAGGGATCCAGGGAGTCCATCAGGGCGGAGGTAACCTCGTCCGTGGCCTTCTCCCAGATGCCGATCACGTTCTCGCGGCGCTCCTTGTTGGAAAGCAAGCCCATGTTGAACATGTTCTCCACCTCCACGACCTGCTGTTCGGCGTCGCGGACGATGGCTTTCTTCTCCTCGGGCACCCGGATGTCCTGATAACCCACGGTGATGCCGCCGCGAGTGGAGTAGGTGTAGCCCAGCTTCTTGACCTTGTCCAACACCTCGGAGGTGATGGTGGGGCCGTACTTGCGGTAGCACATGTCGATGATGTTGCCAAGGTCCTTCTTGACCACCAGTCGATCGATCTCCAGAACGAACATGTCGTCCAGGGTCTCCCGGGGCACGTAGCCAAGGTCCTGGGGGATGGCGGCGTTGAAGAGCAGGCGGCCCACGGAGGTGTCGATGATCTTCTTATAGGTCTTGCCCTGCCACTCCCGGGAGATCCGGACCCGGATCTTGGACTGGAGGGTGACCTCGCCGCACTGGTAGGCCATGATGGCCTCGTCCTCGGAGGCGAAGGCCTTCCCCTCGCCCTTCTGACCGTCGCGGAGCTGGGTCAGATAGTAGCAGCCGAGGACCATGTCCTGGGTGGGGCACACCACGGGCTTGCCGTCCTGGGGCTTGAGGATGTTGTTGGCCGCCAGCATGAGGAAGCGGGCTTCGGCCTGAGCTTCCACGGAGAGAGGCACGTGCACGGCCATCTGGTCGCCGTCGAAGTCGGCGTTGAAGGCGGTACAGGCAAGGGGATGGAGCTTGATGGCCCGGCCTTCCACCAGCACCGGCTCGAAGGCCTGGATGCCCAGACGGTGCAGGGTAGGCGCCCGGTTCAAAAGCACGGGGTGATCCTTGATCACGTCCTCCAGCACGCCCCAGACCTCGGTGGCGCTGCGCTCTACCATGCGCTTGGCGCCCTTCACGTTCTGGGCGTAGCCCAG
>JAZRUD010000232.1:0-1355 GCA_045652385.1 Clostridia bacterium | reverse complement strand
CTCGTTTTCACAGCCAGCGTCCAGGGCGGCTTGTCAGATGTCCAAATACTGATAATAGCCGTAGGAAGCGATCACGCACTCGAAGGGATCGAACATGGCGCTCTCATACAGGTATTCGGTGAAGGAATCAGCGCCCCAGCTTTTCAGATATTCTGAAAGGTCGCTCATCGAATAACCGTAATAATGGATCAGCAGGGATGAGATGCCGGTCAAGGTCTTATACAGCATCTCCTCGTACCATCGATACTGCACGTACTCCAGCTCGAAATCGTTCAAATACGGAATGACGGCATAGGAGCCGTGTACAGCTAGACCTGCCAAATACCCGTCCGATGCGTCGGTCCAGCGCTGCTCCTCTGGCGATTGTGCTCCGTATGCCTTCAGATATGCCATGCCCGGGTAGTAGCGAAAAGCAAGCTGCAGCAGGTCCATTTCCCTTTCCGATTCCTTTCCGTTGGGAATCGGCAGCTTGTCCCCATTCGGCAGTGGACACAATTCTTGGGCGATCTCACGCAGCAGCGACAGATTCCGGGTAAAACTGCCTAAAGAAATCGGCTCTTTCTTGCGAACGACCTCCGGATCGGCTTGAATCGCCGTGTTGAGGGCATAGGCTTCCGTTTGCGCCAGCTCTTCCAAAGCGTTCAGCACCGTATTCGGTTCGATTGTTTCGCCCATATATCCGGACAAGACGGCTTTATATTCCCTGGCGCCGTTCTTATCCAATACATAAAACGTCGAAGTCCTGTCCTCCATGGATGCAAGGTCTCCCAACAAAGCGTCAATGGATTCGCGATATGCTGCGACCGGCAAGGCCGTTTCCTCTCCCGGGCAATTCAAATACGCCTGTTCCAGATCGCCCAGCATATCGTCTGAAATCAGCTGGGTCAAGGCGATAATCGTGCTTTCCCTTCGGTCCGCAGTCAGCGACCGGCCTCCATCAAACAAAGCACAAAGCGTTTTGTCTATATCAATGGCCTGTGCGACGATAGCTGCTAAACGATCGGCAAATGCCTGTTTGGATGGATGTTTGTCCTGCAGCAAGCCGACGACCTGAGAGCACAGCGGTTCGCCGTCCTGTGACAGCACTTCTTCTGCAAAGAAAGGCTCAGTATTGGATTTAGGCGCGAAGGTGTGCAAAACAGGCTGAGAAGCATCCATGGCGGCAGGCGTCGGCGATTCCTGCATGGTCGCGGCCGTCGGGGCGGGGATCGGCGTCTGCTGGACGGTTTCGGCAATATCGTCCTCTGCGCTTGGAGATACGATCCTCTGAGTGCATCCGACTAACAGCAACGAAACCAGCAGAATACAGATCAAGCGTTTCATCGGCCGAATTCCTCCTTTGGTAAAGGAAAGTC
>JAZRUD010000231.1:0-3521 GCA_045652385.1 Clostridia bacterium | reverse complement strand
GTCCGCCTTCACGTAGCCGTAGTGCTTGCCGCACTTCAGGAACCACCAGCCGTCCTGGAGCTCGTAGAGGGTCACGGCGGTGTTGACCTCGATCTTGGTGCCCACGGTCTTGTACTTGGTGCCGGGGCCGGAGCGCAGGTTCACCTTGTCCTTGTTCACGTACCCGTTCTTGGCGTTCTTCTTCTGGGCCGCCGTGGGTGTGGTATAGACGATGGTGGTGGGGGCAGGCGTGGCCGTGGCCGCGGCTATGGGCTCGTCTTCCGGCGCAGACCCGGGGTCCGGCGTGGCGACGGCGCCGCTGAAGCGGTAGACGCCCCGCTGCTCCACGAGAGGCGAAGCGGGCGTGCCGTCGTTGGACAGGGGCGTGGCGCTGACCCGGAAGGACAGCTCGCCGCCGCTTCCGTCATAGTCCGCGGCGGGGAAGGACATGGTCGCATACCGGCGCATGCCCGGGGCCACCACGGCGTCGCCGGAGCCGCTGACCGCCGCGCCGTTCATGGACACGTCGGACCAGGCGAAGCTCAAAAAGCGGTCGGTCTTGTTCTCCAGATAGCAGTCGATCTCCACGTCTTCGCTGTGGTCGAATTGCTTGGCGTCCAGGAGGATCACGGTGCCGAAGCCGTTGTCGAAGAAGACCTGCTCGCTGGCTCCCTTTTGGCGCACGGGGTAGACCACGTTTCCCTTGCTCTGCCCCGTGGGATAGAAGCTGAACGCGCCGTCCACCACGTCCCCCTGGCCCATGGGCACGGCGTCGTCATAGATGAGGGGATAGAGGATCAGCTCGTCCACCGAGGACACGCCGGAGGCGCGCAGCGTTTCGGCAGGGATCGAGATCTCGCCTGCCACGGTCTGGCCGGCGTTCACCGGGGCCTCGTAGTCGGCGTCCTGCATATACCCGTTGACGGACAGATAGGGGAGCGACACCACGAAATCCCGGACGGTGGACTTGTTGGCGGAATCGAACTTCAGCGTGAGACCCAGCTGGGGGTCGAAGTCAGCCGACTGCAGAATGAAGGAGAACAGGGTGCTCTCGGGGATGGTCTCCTGCCCCACCCGGCAGGTCCGATCGCCCAGGGCCTTCAGGGGCGCCGGGGTGCTCGTCTCGCCGCTCTGGGCGGCTGCCGTACTGTCCGGCAGATGCAGCACGGAGGGGTTGTTCTTTCCGCAGCCCGCCAACAGCAGCAGAGCTGCCAGCAGCACCCACATCCGCGTTTTCGTTCCTTTCATAGCGTTTACCTCCCAGGCCGAGGCCGAGGCCCCGCCTTTCTTTAGCGAAATCATACCAATTACTGTATATCACACCCTGCCCCCGCCTGTCAAATAAGAGGGAATCTTTTCCGTTTTTCTTCACTTTTTCGCCGTTTTCTTTTTCGCCGGCCAAACAGAAAAGGGATCGCGGTCCTCCCCGATCCCTTCCTTGTGTCCAAAATGGAAAAGGCGTTACTCCCGCCGCAGCGCGTCGATGGGGTTGAGGCGCGCCGCCTGGACGGCGGGCACGGCGCCGAAGAAGAGGCCCACCACGAAGGAGAAGACCACCGTGGCCGCCACGATGTACCAGCTGATGAAGATGGGCACGCCGGAGACCCGGCTGACCATGTACGCGAGGCCGATCCCGACCAGGACGCCCAGGACGCCGCCGATGCAGGTGAGCACGCCCGCCTCCGTGAGGAACTGAGCGGAGATCTTCCGCTTCCGGGCGCCCAGGGCTTTCTTGAGGCCGATCTCCGGGGTGCGCTCGGTGACGGACACCAGCATGATGTTCATGACGCCGATGCCGCCCACCAGGAGCGAGATGCTGGCGATCCAGATGAGCTGCCGGTTGGTGGCGGAGCTCAGCTCCTGGAGCTTCTTGGCCTGCTCCAACAGGTCTCTGCTCTTGTAGGTCACGTCCCCGGACCCGGTCAGGGTCTTGTTGAGGACGGCGGCGGTCTGCTTTCCGGCTTCGGTCATGTCGTCGGTGCTGCCGGCCCGGACCACCACGGAGCCGGGCTGGTCGTAGGCGAAGAGGGTGGGCCAGGTGGAAGCGGGGATCAGCACCTTGCCGCCGGAATGGTCGGTATAGGTGAAATAGTCGCTGATGGAGGTGATGGTGGGCGTGAAGGCGCTGTTCTGGGTGAATTCACCCACCACCACGTAGGGCTCCGACATGATCTCGATGGTTTTGTTGATCGGATTCTTGCCCATGAACAGCGTCTCGGACACGGTCCTGTCGATGAGCGCCACCTTTTTGAACCCGGTGAAATCCTCCGGGAGGAAGCTCCGCCCGCTGCGGATCACGTACCCGTTCACGCTGAGAAAATGCTCGTCCACGCCGTAGACGGACCCCTGGTTCAATCCCTCCGCTCCGTACCAGATCATGCCGTAGGCGTCCCGGCGATAGAAGAGGCTGGCGTCCTCCACCTGTTTGATCCTGAGGATCTCGGGCAGGATGGACGAGTCGAGAGGCGTCACGTACTCCGGCACCTGCTGATAGCTGGGGTCCAGCACGTAATCCCCCTGGTAGAGGGCCACTTCCACGGTGTTGTTGCCCGCGCCCACCAGATTCTGCTTGATCTGCTCGTTGGTGCCCATGATGGTGGAGGAGATGGCGATGATGGAGGCGATGCCGATGATGATGCCCAGCATGGTGAGGGCGCTCCTGAGCTTGTGGGACCAGATGCCGTCGAAGGCTTCTCTGAAGTTTTCCAACATGGCTCTCTACCTCCTTACCAGCTGCCGTCCGTGATCACCACGGAGGCCCCGTCCCGGACGGTCTTGCCGTAGGGGAAGGCGATGTAGTCCTCCCGGGTGAGGTCGCTGCCGACGAGCTCGATATACTCCATGACCCGCCGCCCTGTGTGGACCTGCACCTTCCTCAGGACCCCGTCCCGGGCCACGAAGATGCAGTCCTGGCCGTCGATCTCCCGGACGAAGGCCTCGTAGAGATAGATGGTGCCGGACTTGGACAGGGGCTCGAAGGAGGTGAACTCCACGTAGCTGTAGAGGGGCAGCTCCGTGTCCCCCTGAACCTCCAGGAGCATGGTGTATCCCGAGGAGTTGGGGTTGCCGCCGTTGGAATAGTTGTCCGTGACGGGCATGGAGCCCACGTAGGTCACCCGGGCGGTGACTTCGCTGCCGACGTCATAGCTGAACCCCGTGAGCTCCGTGCCCACCGGGTACTTATCGAGGTCCGTTTCCCCCAGCATGCAGCTGATGACGCTCTTGCCGCTGCCGCCCCGGATCTCCAGCATGGTCTCCCCGGTCTTGGCGTCGGGGTCCAGCTTCGCCACCACCCCGTCGATGGTGCTCAGAACCGTGCCGTGCTGGTTGGACAGGGTCTTCTGCTCGATATCGAAGTTGAGCTGACGGAACTGATGCTCCGCCGCCCGTATCTGCTGGCTCAGTTCCTCCATCAGCTCGTACCGCTGGGTCCAGGACATGCCGCCGCCGGAAGGCGGCTTGGGGATCACCGGGTCCTCCGTCCAGCCCTCCGGAGTAGGGGAGGGCGTAGGCGTAGGCGAGGGCGTGGCCGTAGGCGTGGG
>JAZRUD010000230.1:0-1849 GCA_045652385.1 Clostridia bacterium | reverse complement strand
TCTATTACGTGCTCGTCATCCTGCAGGAGCGGTACTTCCGGGACGCCTTCATGCTGAATCCCCAGAACTACCTCACCATGCACGGGGCCTGGCCGCTCCAGGGCAGGAGCGCCGTGCTGACCCTTCTGGCCCTGACGATCCTCTTTCAGCTTTTATTCTTCCTGACCGCCCAGAACGAGCTCAGGGACGACAAGCGGCAGCGGCGCGTCTTTTCCTCCCGCGCCGCCCGGCCGCCTCGTATCCCCCAACGGGACTTTCGCCCCCGAAGGGGGTTCAAACCGATCCGGGAGCTGCGGCAGGTTTTCGCCGTGGTCCGCTACAACTTCCGCATGTGGCGGGGGAACGTGCGCATCTATCTCACCTTCGCCCTGGCGTTCATCCTCTGCTTCCTGCTCTCCGACAAGGCGGCGTCCTTCGCCTACGACATGGGCACAGCCATGGAGGCCTTCGAGCCCTTCGTGTGGACCTTCGGCGACGCCAACTCCATCCTGCTCATCTCCCTGCTGCTGGTGCTCCTGTTCGTGGATATGCCCTTCCTGGGCGCGGGGGTGCCCTATTACCTGGTGCGGATGCGGCGGCGGACCTGGGCCTGGGGACAGCTCATCTATCTGACGTTGGCCACCCTCCTCTACATGCTGTTCATCTTCGCGGCCACGTCCATTATCTGCGCACAGAACAGCTTTCTCGGCAACATGTGGTCCGAGACCGCCGCCATTCTGGGCTACTCCGGCGCAGGGAAGGCCGTGGCCCTGCCGGCTCTCGTGAAGACGCTGGAGATGTCCCGGCCCTACGAGTGCGCTGCCGCCATCTTCCTGTTGATGCTCCTTTACACCCTGGTCCTGAGCCTCATCATGCTCCTCTGCAAGCTCCAAAAGGGCCGGAGCGCGGGGATCGTGGGGGCCTTCGGCTTCTCGCTGTTCGGGCTCCTTCTCAATCCCGCCTTCTTCAAGGACGTAATGCACCTGCCGGAGGATCTGGTCTACAAGGCCAACGTGATCGTGGGCTGGGCTTCGCCCCTCAATCAGGCCACCTACCACATGCACAACTTCGGCTACGACCTCTTGCCCCGGCTCCGGGACACCTACCTTATCTTCGGGGGTCTGATCCTCCTGCTGTTCCTCCTGGTGCAGCTCTCCATCCGCCGGTACAACTTCAATTTCACGGGAACGGAGGGAAGTCTATGAAACGTATTCTTTGCCTGCTGCTGTGTCTTTTGACGCTCATCGCCTGCCAGCCCACGCCCGCAGAGGACGTGGTGACGAACAAGGCCGACGGGGCTTTGGAGAGCACGATCCAAAGCGAGGCTGTGGGGGAATATGCCGTCGAAAGCGGCGCGGCAGCCCAAGCCTTGCGGGATGCCCTCGGTGCGCCGGAACGGGCCAGCCTGACGCTGACCGGTCCCGTGTATGGCGGCACTCTCCACGTGGAGATGGACGCTGCCCTTCACGTGCCGGACGTATCCCGGGTGCCGGTGCTGCGGGTGGGACGGCTCCATCCCAGCGCCGAAGAAAAACAGAAGATCGCTGAGACCATGACGGGCAGGGCCGTATTCCTTGGCTCAGACCCTCTTGGCAACGAGCGGTTCTTGAACGTGATGGAGCAGGAGAAGAGAACCTTGGACGCCCTGGACGATAAGCCCTACGGCCCCAGCGCGGACTACGAGAGCCTGCATGCGGAGCTCACGGAGCGCATCCAGCAGCTGCTGACCTATTACAACGAAACGGAGCCGGGCAAAAGAGAGCCCTGGACCGGGGCCTGGTCTGACCCGCTGGTGAGCATATTCACCGAAAGTGGCCAGCACATTTGGATCGAGACCGAAACGAAGGACATCTGCGGCATCCAATACGAC
>JAZRUD010000229.1:0-2800 GCA_045652385.1 Clostridia bacterium | reverse complement strand
TGGTCATTTTTCTTTGGCTCCCCAGGTAGGGCTCGACCCTACAACCCTTGGGTTAACAGCCGAATGCTCTCCCATTGAGCTACTGAGGAACGTTCGAGAGGTATTATAGCCAAGTCCGGATCAAATTGCAAGAGGTTTTTCAAAAAAAGTAAGATTATTTTCGGGCGGGGAAAGCAGGGGCGGCCGGGGACCCGGGGCGAAGGCGGAACGCGTCGTTTTTCGCTTGCCAGGGGGAGAAAAAAAAGATATACTGTATTAGTTAAAGTATATCTTGAGGAGAGTATGCCTCCGATCAAGGAAAGGGCGGGCCATGGCCAGCAAAACCGAAACCTATTATCCGCCATACATGGGGGAAGAGCCGTACATCCACCTGTGCTTCTCCGATCGTGACGAGCGAAGGATCCGCCCTCTGCTGCGGCATCTGCTGCTCAGGGGCTGCCGGGTGTGGTACTGCGTGGGCTATGCTCCGGACAGGGCCGGCGAGACGGCTCGCCACAAGCGCATGCTGGAGGCCGGACTCACGGTGCTGTACCTCACGGACAGCGCGCGGCGAGATACGGAGCTGAAGAACCGGCTGCTGGTCTGTCAGAACGCCCGTCAGCCCATTCTGGTGCTGAACACGGACGGCGGGGACAGCGGCCTCTCCCTGGGGCTCACGGGGAAATTCTCCTCCGTGACGCCGGGACCCGGCGCTTCGGACCTCATCGACGCCGTCTTCCACAATCCCTACTTCTCCCAAACTTATCTGGGCGACCCGCTGCCTATCAACGATCGGCTGTGGTTTCGGCGGGTCAGCGTCCTGCTGATCGTGTCAGCCCTGCTCCTCGCCGCAGGCGCCGGAACATATCTGTATCTCAATCCCCCTGCCTCCCCGACCCGGCAGGAGATCGCGGCGGAGGATACGCTGCATATCGAAGACGCTATCCTGCGGGAAGCGGTCCGGGCAGCCATCGGCGGCGGTCCCATCACGGAGGAAGCGGCGGCAGCACTGGAGACCCTGTATCTTTCCCGGTTGCCTGAGGATGTGAGCGAGCTTTCCCTCCTCCCCCGCCTCACCACCCTGCGCCTGTCCCAGGAGGCGGCCCAGGCCGCGCCGGAGCAGCCGGCGCTGTACGACAGCTATAGGCTGATCGTGACGGGAGGTGACGGGAAATGAGCGCGTTCTTCACCCCCTACGAGGGCAGGCGGCCCTATCTGTTCATCAGCTATTCCCATCGGAATTCCCGGGAGGTTTTGGAGGCCATCACCCTGCTCCATCAGCGGAAGGTCCGCCTCTGGTATGACGAGGGCATCCCTGCGGGCAACGATTGGCCCAAGAATATCGAGACCCATATGCGCTGCTCGGCCATGGTCCTGTTCTTCCTGTCGGAAACGGCCCTGGCCTCCCCCAACTGTCTGTCGGAGATCGAGACCGCCGTCGCCCTGAAAAAGCCCGTGCTGTACTTCACCCTGGACGACAGCCAGCCGGAGGGTCGATGGGCGGAGCTTTTGAAGAGCTGCATCCCCCTCCCCACGCCCCCGGACCCCGAAGCCCGGGCGGACACGGTGACAGGCCACAAAAAGCTCAAACGCGCCTTCTATCGCCGATGGTGGGAAAAGCTGCCCCGGGGTCTCTTCGGGTTATTGCTCTCCGTCCTGCTGTTCGGGCTGACCCTGGCGGGGGCCTACGGGGTCTTCGCCGGCTGGTTCGACACTTGGATCGCGGGCACAACCCCAGCGCCTACGTCCCTGCCCACTATCCCGCCTGCGCCCAAACCCACGGCTACGCCCGGGGCCACCCCGACGCCGGCGCCCACGCCCTCCTTTCCGCCGGGCATGGACGACGTAATCTTCCCCGACGACGAACAGGAGAAGGCCGTCCGGGCCATCCTGGGCACCCACAAGGATGAGGCGGTGAAGCTGAACGAGCTGGCGGCGGTGACGGAGCTGTCCATCGCCGGCCACATGTTCGCGGCGGATATCGGGCACACGGCCTTCAGCCACGGGGGCGATTGCCTGGTTTACGGCAGCAAGGTGACCGAGGGCAAGGTGAAGGACCTGTCCGTCATCGGGAAGATGGCGTATCTGGAAAAACTGGCGCTGGTATATCAGCCCCTGCACGACGCTTCGGCCTTGAACGGCCTCGTGATGCTGAACGAACTGTATCTGTCCGGCGACCGGTCGCTGACCAGCTTGTCGGGATTGACGGATCTGCCCCGGCTGGAGACGCTCCATCTCGAACACAGCGGGGTACGGGACCTCTCCCCCCTGGCCGATCTGCCGTCGCTGAAGACCGTCACCGTCAGCGCGGACATGCTGCCCCTCCTTTGGCCGGAGGGATCCGCTTTCACGGTGATACTGGTGCCCTGAACATTTTCCCATACCGCGGATCAAGAAAGGAAAGAACGATGAAGCGAGTCATCTACCCCCTGTTCGCCCCGGCGGACGAAAGCAAGGTGCTGCCCATCCTGGACGCCCTGCGGCAAGCAGGCGTCACGGTGCGCAGCGACAAGCCCGGCAAGGAGGACGCCCTGCTGCTGTTTCTGTCGGAGAGTGTGAAGGCCGACGGACCGGAAGCGGACAGCTTTTTCCGCCTGAATCCGGGCCGGGAGCTGGTGATCCCGGTGAACCTGGACGGGTCCGCGCCTCCGGAAGCCCTTCGAAACGCCCTCATGGCCCGGCACACCCTGGACGGGCGAAAGTACGGCCCGGGGGAACTGGCTGACCTGATCGCCCGGGCTGCCAGAGGCGAGGGCAGGAATCGGCTGCCTCTCATATTGTCCATAGCGGCGGCGGTGATCCTGCTCCTTGCAGGCGGAAT
>JAZRUD010000228.1:0-1593 GCA_045652385.1 Clostridia bacterium | reverse complement strand
TGAATGTTGTCTTCCTAAGACCGCTTGGCCTCCGACTTGGCCTTGAGATCGGGGACACCTTCGTCACCGTGGACGGCAAGCCCGTGAAGAGCATCGACAGCCTGACCGAAGCCGTTCGCGGGGCGGACTCCGACCATATGGAAGTGGTGGTCCTGCGGGACGGGGCCGAGAAGACGCTGATCTTCACAGATTTATTCAACGAGGAGAAGGGCGCCAATTTCATGGACACTACCATCGCCAACGGCTGGAAGAAAGTGGGCATCGGGTTCGCCCTCCGGGAGAGCGCGGCCTACTGCTGGGAGATGGCTGGGCTGGTGTTCAAGTCCCTGGGCATGCTGTTCACCCGGGAGGCGTCGATCCAGGATATGGCCGGCCCTGTGGGCATCGTCCAGCTCCTGGGCGAGGCGACGCGATCCGGCTGGTATACGGTGCTGAACCTCTGTATCCTGCTCAGCGTGAACCTGGGCGTGTTCAATCTGTTCCCGATCCCCGCCCTGGACGGCGGCCGCCTCCTCTTCATCCTCATCGAGTGGCTTCGGGGCAAGCCTGTCCCCCCCGAGAAGGAGGGCATGGTCCATCTCGTCGGTATGGGGCTGCTGCTGATCCTGGTGGTGGTAGTCACCTTCAACGACGTGCTGCGGCTCATTCGGGGGTAAGGCTATGACGAGACAGGTTTTCGTGGGCGGCGTGGCCCTGGGCGGCGGCGCACCGGTGACCATCCAGTCCATGACCAATACGGACACCCGGGACGCGGCGGCCACCGTGGCGCAGATCCATCGCCTGGAGGCGGCAGGCTGCGAGATCGTTCGCTCGGCGGTCTTCGACATGAACGCGGCCAAGACCCTTAGGGACATCGTGGACCAAATCTCCATCCCCCTGGTGGCGGACGTGCATTTCGACTATCGGCTGGCCATCGCCGCCGTGGAGAACGGCTGCAAAAAGCTCCGCATCAATCCGGGCAACATCGGTTCCCCCGACGGGGTGAAGGCGGTGGTGGACTGCTGCAAGGCCCACCATATCCCCATCCGCATTGGCGTCAACGGCGGTTCCCTCAACAAGGACAGCCGGGCCAAGCACCCCGACGTTCCCGTGGCCGCCATGGTGGAGAGCGCCCTGGAGCACGTGAAGCTCCTGGAAAAAGAGGGTTTTTACGACACGGTCATCTCCGTGAAGCACTCGGTCGTCCGCTACACCGTAGAAGCCATGCGCAAACTCCACCAGCTCACGGACTATCCCCTTCACGTGGGCGTCACCGAAACGGGCAGCGGCGAGGCAGGCCTCATCAAGTCCGCCGCCGGCATCGGGAGCCTACTGATGGACGGCATCGGCGACACCATCCGGGTGAGCCTCACCGGCGACCCCGTTCAGGAGGTGCTGGCCGGGAAGAAGATTTTGTCCGCCATCGGCGTGCGGCGGGACGACGTAGAGATCATCTCCTGCCCCACCTGCGGCCGGACCCGGGTGGACCTGCCCGCCATCGCGGCCTATGTGAACGATCACGTGCGCCACGACGCCGGATATCTTAAGATCGCGGTCATGGGCTGCGCCGTCAACGGGCCGGGGGAGGCCTCGGACGCGGACATAGGCATCGCC
>JAZRUD010000227.1:0-3120 GCA_045652385.1 Clostridia bacterium | reverse complement strand
TTCCCGTTCGATACGTTGGCGTTGGCGGCCGCCGTTTGGGTGGCCGCGGAGCTGCTCCCGCCCAGCAGGAGGGACAGAAGGTCCAGACCGCCCGCCCGGGTGCCGCCGCTGCGGGTGACGGCCTGCTGCTCGGCTACGGCCGTGTTGGCCCGGGTGGCCAGGCCGCCGGAGGCGCTGTCCTTTTCGATGGCGGGCAAAACGGCGTTCAGCACGTCCTCCACCTGCTTCTCTGTGACTCCTTTGCCTGCCGCTTTGGCAATGCTTTTCAGGGTATTTTCATCCAAAAGACCGCGAATGGAATCCATATGTTCAAAGCTCCTTTCCATAGATAGCATAAAAATACCACAATCTTTGCCGTATGGCAATCCAAAGAAGGAAAAAATCGCAGATTTTGTTTATGAATCCGTTGCAACCCACCATACCTTGTGGTATACTGCTTTCATCCATAGAATATATGGTGCATTCTCAAAAGGGGGAACTCAACTTTGGAAGAAGAAAAGAAAGTCAAGGCCGCCAAGGCTGAAGAAAAGAAGGAACCTGCCAAGAAGGCGCCTGCGAAGAAGGCCGAACCCGCCGAGGCGAAGAAGCCTTCCGCCGCCGCGCTGAAGGCGGCTCTCGCTCAGATGGAGGAGCAGGAGACCGGCAAGAAGAAGAACACCGTCCTGTGGCGGGTCCTCGCCTTCGTCATGTGGGCACTGGCCATCGTGGCCATGTATCTCCCGCAGATCGGCAATCTGGAGCTGCCCTTCGGCGCCATGCGGATGCTGGTCCTCAAGAACTACACGCCCATGATCATCGACATCGTGGTGGCCGTGGCCCTGTGCATCGGCGCCGCCCTGCTGTGGAAGAAGGCCAACCACATCCATCCCGTCAAGTCCCACAACAAGATCGTCCAGTTCATCTGGAATCAGCTGGGCCTCATCATGGCCTTCCTGATCTTCTTCGTCATCGGTCTCGTGCTGATCCTGCGGAACGACAAGCTGGACGCCAAGACCAAGAAGATCGCCATCGCGGCCCTGGCCGCCATCACGCTGCTGGTGGGCGGCGTCTCCGCCGACTACCATCCCGTGACCCAGGACGAGGTGGACAAGGTCACCCAGGAGTACAACATCGACACCCAGGATCCCGACGGCTGCTATTGGACCACCTACGGCCGGAAGTATCACCTCTTCAACGACTGCCAGGCCCTGAGCAACACCTCCGCGGAGAACCTGCACCACACCTCCCTGCAGGAAGCCTGGGAAGCCAACCGCGGCGAGCTCTGCAGCTTCTGCGCCAAGCGGGCCACCGACAACGAGCTGGGCGGAACCAACGCCGTCACCCCTGCCAATCCGTAAATCAGCATATGCGAAAGGAGCTGCCCACGGGCAGCTCCTTTTTTTCTATTTCTTCGTCTACACCGCCCGCTCGGTGCGGCTGATGTAGAACAGGGCCAGGGCGCCCGGCCCCACGTGGCTGCCCGTGACGGGTTCGTAGGGCACGGTGAGGATGGGCAGGTTCGGGAGCTTGGCGCGGATGCGTTCCACCAGCTTCTGCGCGTCGGCAGCGCAGCCCGCCTGGGCGATGCCCACGCCGCAGGCTTCCTTTTCGTCGATGTTCTCGATAAGGTCGTCCGCCAGCGTCCGGATGGACGCCTTACGGCCTACGGTCTTGTTGGTGACCACGATGCGTCCCTCCTCGTCCCCCCGCAGGATGGGCTTGATGTTGAGGACGGAGGCGATGACCGCCTTCATGCGGGAGATCCGGCCGCCCCGCCGCAGATACATGAGATCGTCCACCGTGAAGACCTGCATCATATGGGTCCGGAGCCTGTCCAGCTCCCGCAGGATCTTCTGCATGTCCGCGCCCGCTTTCTGTAGCTTTTGCGCCGCCAGCACTAACAGCCCTTCGCCCAGAGACGCGCCCCTGGTGTCGAAGACCTCGAAGCGCCGGTTGGGGTACTTCTCCCCCGCCTCCCGGGCCGCCACCGCCGACGCGCTGAAGGAACCGCTGATCCCGGAGGACATGCCGACGTAAAGCACGTCGTTCCCCGCCGCGGCCTCCTGCTCGAACACCTCGAGATAGGCTTCGGAGTTGATCATGGACGTGGTGGAGGTGCCGCCCGCCTTCAGCTCCTCGTAGAAGGCGTCGTAGGGAAAGGTCTCCGTATTGAGGCAGCATTCCTCCGGCCCGCTGTTGCGGGAGAAATGGAAAGGCAGCACGCGGATATTCAGTTTTTTGCACAAAGGCGCCGGAAGGTTCGCCGAGGTATCGGTATAAATATGAAAGGGCATGGTCTTGTCCTCCTGCATCTAATATCTGTTATTATTATAAGCAGTTCATGTGATTCTGTCAACTGATTCACGGAAATGTTTCATTTGCATAATTCTCGTTCTCTCTTGTCAAGGCCGCGCGGATATAGTATACTTAAATATCATACGAGGAGAAAACGAGCATGGGTTATGACGTGAAGCTGATCGGCGCGAAACTGCGCCGGTGGGAAAACTATCTCAACAACTTTCGCCTGCCTCAGTGGGACGCGCTGCCGGACATGGACCTGTACATGGACCAGGTGGTCATGCTGCTGCAGCGGTATCTGAACTTTTTGCCCGAGGACGAGCACGGCAACGCCGCCATCACCGCCAGCATCATCAACAACTACGTGCGGCTGAAGATCATGCCGCCTCCGGTGAAAAAGAAATACACCCGGGTCCACATGGCTTACCTCATCATGATCTGCTCCATGAAGCAGAGCGTGAACATCCCCTACATCCAAAAGATGCTGCCCCTGGGGCTCCCTGAAACAGAGGTGCGCCGCATCTATGAGGAATACGTCAAGACCCACCACGACATGTGCCTGGCCTTCATCCAGCTGGTCCGGGCCGCCGGAGACAACGTCCTTCACGATCCCCAGGCTCAGAGCGTGGACGTGGAACGGCTGGTCTACTCCTCCGCCATCGTATCGGGCTTCTCCAAGCTGTTGACGGAGAAAATGGTCCATCTGGAGGGCGAGACCCTGGGCAGTCAACCGGAGAGCGAGATCACTCTGAAACGGTAACGATCAAAAAGCGAGCATTTGTAAGGAAGGAGCCGATCGCTTATGAAGCGCATGGTTTTGTTTTTCGCCATGATCCTGTGCCT